>JANNCJ010000015.1:0-2881 GCA_031386485.1 bacterium | reverse complement strand
TCTAACTTTATTACAAGTAATGCGAGTACTTCAAATGCTACTACTACGAATGCTATCACAGGTAATATTACAACCCTCACTTCGACTACGCTCAGTGCGAGCTTAGCTACGCTAACCTCGGCTACTACTACTAACTTATTCTCAGCATTATTTAATTCTTTAACTTCGATATTTACAAATTTATTCGCAACCAATGCGACTATAACAAATAGCACTTCGACTGAGCAATTTAGCTCAAACTTAGTCTCAAATAATGTAAGAGCGACTAACTTCACAGCAACAGGTACATCTAGTCTGAGTAGTGTGTATGCGCTTAACTTTTATGCGACTAATACTTATGCTAGCTCAAGTGAGATATTAAACGCTACTATCACCAATGCTACCATGACTAATATTATTAATACAGGATCTGTGAGGTATGGAGCATTAGCCATTTCTAATATTGCAGCTGGCGGCGCACTTACAACAGTAGCAAATATTGACACCTACACTGTATTTAATCTCAACCAGACTACGAGTAATCAGACAATAACACTTCCAAGCCCAACAAATACAACAGCTGGTAAAGTAATATACGTGAACAATGTAGGAAGTGTCGAATTCGTTATTGGCGGGTCTAGATTTTTGACCGGCTCAGGCAGACAGTATGTCTGGAATGGCTCTGCTTGGTCAGGAATGGGGGATGCCGGAGGTGAGACTGTACTCTATAGAATAATGGGCTCAGATCAAGCCCTCACGGCCAATAGTATAGTTTTGCAAAATGTGTCTGGAATTAATTTTAACATAGCAGCTAATGAGGTATGGTACTTTAACTTTGCTTTTAACTATATTACTGCAGGTAGTGCGACACCAGACATAAGATTATCTGTTAATAATAGTGGAGCAGGTGCAACGTGCAACTATAATCTCCTAGATGAGTCGCAGGCTTCAGCTGGTGCGTCGATTACAAGCTTAAGCGTGTGTAACTCCACAACAGGCGCAATAATAACCAGTCCTGTTACAGGCCAAAAAGGCGGAGCACTCTCAGGCATGGTAACGGCTACAGGTGCTGGGGTAATACAGATTAGAGCAGCTCAGGCAGCAGCAAATGCCTCACTCACCACAATACTTGCTAGCTCAACTCTGCAAGCCTTCAGAATAAGAGGAGCGGACTTAGCTGAAGTTTATTATACTACCGACAGTACTATCTCATCTGGAGAAATAGTCTCGCTGGGTGGTGACGGTGCAGCTCAAATAAAAAAGTCTGACAAAGAATACGATAGTAACTCTCTCGGAGTCGTGTCTACTAAGCCTGGACTAGTTATTGGTGACAATGACGGTGTGGGTAGTCCTGTTATAGTTGGTCTCGCTGGTCGTGTGCCAGTAAGAGTAAGTACTATAAACGGCGACATCTCTCCTGGAGACTATATCACTAGCTCAAATATCCCCGGAGTGGGCATGAAAGCTAAAAAGTCTGGTAAAGTGATAGGTAAAGCGCTCACTGGCCTTAGTAGTACTAACGCGACAAGCGGCACAATAATAGTATTTATTGAGAATAGTTATTATAGAGCTGACCCTCTATATGCCTGCAGCCCAAGCTCTACCACTAGTGAATGTAACATTACAAATACTTCCTCACTTGATATGATAGCAGCGCTTAAGCAAGCGAGTAGCAAGGGTGCAGTAGAGATAGTGGGTGATATCAAGATTGGTGGGCACATAATAACGAGTAAAGATACTGCTGGTCGTATTTTAGTTAAAGCTGGTGAAATAAGAAAGAGGGTAACTTTTACAAACCCATATCTCTTTACTCCAATAGTGAATGCTACAGCAAGAAACACTGACACGCAAACATATATTGAGAATGAGAGCAGTAATGGTTTTGATATTGTCATTAGCGGAGAGGTAAAGTCTTATAATGTAAGTGTTAACTGGTTTGCAGTAGATAGCGACAATGTCGAAAGTGACCAAAGCACACTCTCATCAAGTCAAGAAGAAGTTCCTAGCTTAGTTTTGACAGATCATGAAGTAATCGCAAGCTCCACGAAAGAGGTCATAAATAATATTACTGATATAATTTTACCAAAAGTTAAGGAGATAACAGAAGGCGATATAATCAAAATAGAAAATTAAGAAAGTATGAAAATAGAACAAAAGAAAATAAAAACAAAGACTGTCTTCCGAACACTCAAGCCGAGAAATGATAAAAAAATAACTCATAAAAAGAGTAAGTATAGACTATGTATTTATAGACTAATTGGGGCTATTACCATATTAATAATACTCTCATTTGTAATATTTAGAATCTTATATGACTCTAAAGAAAGCCTCAAAAATCTTGTCCATGCTTCTCAATTCAAAATTACACAAATAAAAGAAAACAGAAATCTAAAAGATTTAAGTAAAATTGATACTACTGATATTAGTGAGCATACGTACAGCCAGAGCGAGCTTGTTTCTAGGATAAGTAAACATATTATTGTGCCACAAGAAGATATTAGCATGTTGGTAAAAGTTAAAAATGCCGAGTCACTCAGAACTCAGGACCAGATCTATGCAGACATTAAGAATGATGATTATATATTAATATACCCAAATCTTGCAATTATTTATGACGCCAAGACAGATGAGGTAATAAAGTATATGCCACTTAGATAATCTTTAGATGTTAGTAAGTTGTTAGCTACTTGTTATATCAATATTAACAGCTTATTCATAGTTAAATTGTGGATAAGCCCCATCATAATTTTGATTCATGGTATATAATTATATTAACTCATCTTACTGTCAATCTTGCCAGAAAGCATAAGTTAAAGCAAACCTAATCAAAATTATGAAATCTAATCTTAGTTCATCTAGCTCTTTTACAAAAAACTTTTACAAATTAATATTCTTAGCCACC
>JANNCJ010000004.1:0-10276 GCA_031386485.1 bacterium | reverse complement strand
AAGGACTCGAGTAATGCCTTTCTTAAGACTCTCGAGGAGCCACCAGCTCATGCTATCTTTATACTTTGTACTACCGATGAGGATAAGATATTGCGCACAGTAAGGTCGAGATGTAATGTGGTCAAGCTCGCATCACCAAGAGAAGAAGATATAATAATTAATTTACAAAATATAATTAAGAGTGAAAAATTAAAAATAAGTAGCGAAGTATTAGAAGTGATAGCAAGCTCATCAAATAACTCTTTTAGAGATGCTATTACTAATCTGGAGAAATTTATAAGTACATACAGTGATTATACAAGAGAAGAAGCTGGGCAAATGTTTGGGTCGGGAGATAAGATGATGTATGAGGAAATTTCAAATCTATTAAAAAGAAATGCAACCCCTTCCGCCTTACAGGCACCTTCCCCAAGGGAAGGACAGGGGTCCAACATTGGCGAACTTATAAAATTCATAAGTAAGAATTATAACAACTTCTCTTATAATAATTATATTAAGCATGTGAGAAATGAGATTATTAAGAATGCTGGACAAGATAAAGATTTTTATACTTTTGCCAATCTCCTCCACCTCCTCGAAAAAGAAGACATCTACAATCAGACCAACGACAAATTCTCCGCCCTCCTCGCAATTTTTGGGGGGATGAGGTAGGTTGACTATCTTTAGATATAGTGTTACACTTATATTGAGTCAATTTCAACCACAGGAGCATTCTAGTGAACAAACTTAAAAGTTTCTTTTTTCTTCTGATTCTGCACCTTGCATTGCCATTAATTCTGTTAGCATTTTGCCCATTCATAGTTTTGATTTTTAAAGTAAGGAATTACTTCTTAGTCAAACCTGGATTCGCTGATATATCAAAAGTGTTGAATGGAATAAATTTGAAAGACTGTACTAGGACAGACATGTATGTACTCTATTCTGGATTTTTGAGAGGAGGGGGGGGCGTCGTCGAGTCAGAATGTCCACACCTAAAGCAATCTAACTCTAAGTTAGTGATGGAGTGTCGCATCTCACCAGACGTGCTCAAGGGTTTGAGGTTTGGCAATAAAATGGTTATGAGTGAGATAACAAAGGCTCAAGCAAGAACACTGTTCAGACTTATAACAAAAGTTTTTGATGAGGTTGACATAACTTACGAAAACAAAAATACTACAACTGGTGAAACTGTCGGAATACCAAAAAGCATTAATAGTAAAAATAATCTTGAGAGATTTTTCCAAGTTAGTGCTAGTAAACGAAGAGAAGGTCCAATCGCATACCTCTGTTGGTTCCTACAAATCTTTGAAGAAAACTCATTTAATTGGTGTTGCAACACTCACAGAGTCACGAGAGACGAACTCAGCTTTTCTGACTTTCTTTTGATCCATGAGTATCTCGAGATCAATATGATCATCTCACCAAAAAAACCGAGGAGAAAAGCAAATCTAAACTTATCACCAAGTCGCGCAAGTTGATATTGGTATAAGTTGTTTTGAAAGGCTGCTGTGTGCAGCCTTTTTTGTTTTTATTATATGCTATCCCCCGCCGCATTGAGCTATGGAGGGACAAGTAAATATGGTATAATGGGTGTATGAAAGAAGAGAATTTAAAACAAATATTTTGGGATGTAGATGACTCTAAGTTAAATACATTAAGTGATGAAAATATAATTAAAAGATCAATCTCTTTTGGGACTTTAAATATTCTTAAAGATATGTTTGCAGATTATACTAGATCCGATATTAGAAACATATTTTTAAATATGAATCCTAAGACTACCACAGAGAGAAGATATAATTACTTTAGAGATCTGCTTAGTAATTAATTATTAAATTTATGCTATACAGAAATACTATAACAGATAAAATGTACGAAGTAGCTACTGTACTAAATTCTATTTTAGATGAGTCATACTATTTAGCTGGAGGTACAGCATTGTCGCTTCATATTGGTCACAGAGAGTCTGTAGATTTAGATTACTTTACAAATCATGAGATAGACATAAAAGAATTATACTCTAGTATAAGTCAAAAATTTATAAATTCAAAAGTGGTGGTAACTTATGAAGAGAAGAATACACTATGGCTTAACATAGATAACGTTAAAGTTTCTTTTATTACAAGAAGAGATGCGCTTGTAAAAGATTTAAAAGTAGATGATGTATTTAAGCTTGCGAGTGTAGACGATATTTTACTTATGAAACTCTCTGCTATATGTGGCAGGAGTGAGTATAAAGATTATTATGACTTAGCTCGTATCTCAAAATTAGTAGACGTGAGAAGCTGGGTGACTATGTGGCAAAAGTCATTTCCAAATTCAGACCCGTTATCATTCATCGTAGCGCTCAATGATATAGATAATGTACCATATTTAGAATTAAAGGGTCAGAATATTAAAAGTAGAAGTGAGGTTGTCAAAACAATTAAAGACATAGTAGCAGAAATCAACAGCTTTCTGTTTTGAAAATTAGAGAGTTTATGCTATAATACTAAGCATTATGACAACAGAAGCAGCATTATATATCGCAAAATCAATTACTATACTTGGCATGTTATCAACAGCATTAGGACAAGGTTATCTTATCGGTAAAGCTTTCGAAGCTATTGGTAGGAATCCTGAGATCGAGAGCTCTATCTTTTCTAAAATGATAGTTGGTGTAGCTATGACAGAGACTACTGCGATATTCGCCTTCGTAGCATTCTTCTTACTTGGCTAATCTTTAGTTATTTTGTATGGATTTTATCTCAAACGCACTACACTCTATAGGCTTTAATTATCATGTAGCTCTCGCTAACTTTGTTAATTTTCTAATTGTACTTTTTGTACTTAACAAGTTCGTATTTAAAAAGGTGGTCCAAGTTATCAAGGATAGAGAAGAGATGATAAAGAAGGGGCTTACCAATGCTAGTGAGGCAGAGAAGATATTGGGAGATGCCAAGAATGAGAGTGAGAGATTAATAAGCGAGGCCAAGCTCTCTGCTAGTCAGGCGCTCGAAGATACTATTAACGAAGCAAACAGCGAGGCATCAAATATTAGATCCGCGGCAGAAAATGAGATAAGTAATCTGAGGACTGATTTAAAAAATAAAATAAGTAACGCAGAAGAAAGGGTGGAGAGTGAATTTAAGAAAAATGCCCCTGATCTTGCCCGCGCACTTCTGTCTAGAATTTTAAATGAGAGCATAGATGAGAACATGAATAACAAGATATCTCTCGCTTTAACAAAATAATATGGATATTAATAAATTAATAATAAAATTAGCCGAGCTAAATCCGAGCGAAGAACAGCTACGTAAACTTTTTACCAAATATAATTTAACTTATCTTTTACCCGCA
Source organism: bacterium (assembly GCA_031386485.1). Taxonomy (GTDB): domain Bacteria; phylum Patescibacteriota; class Minisyncoccia; order Phycocordibacterales; family UBA5272; genus JAUPVO01. The sequence continues at coordinate 6,958 of JANNCJ010000004.1, read as the reverse complement.
ATACAAAAAAGCTCAAATAAATTAATACAAAAAGAAAAATTCGCAAATGAAAATAGATTACTCTCTCCTTTTATATTAGACGAAATTGTTATAAATAAAATAGAAGAAAAGTATAAGCTAAAAGTAGATAAAAGAGAAATTAAGGGTGAAATATTAGCGGGATACAAATTATACACAAGGGATAAAGTAGTCGACAATACTCTAAGTAGCATTATAAAAAGAATTAATCCCGCCAACGCTAAAGCTAAGGCGTGACAAGTAAAAATATGAGCATAAATAAAATAAAAGTAGAATTAGAAAAAATAATTAACGATCTTGATATTTCGGCAGAGATTAAGAGTGCGGGCACAGTCTATAGCGTCTTTGACGGCATTGCTATAGTGCATGGATTAGATGATGTACAGTCGATGGAAATGCTGGATTTTGAATATGGATCCAAGGGCATTGCCTTTAACCTTGAGAGAGATAATGTGGGTGTAGTTATTATTGAGGGCGCTGACAAAGTGCGAGAGGGCGAGAGGGTGATGCGAACAAATAAGATATTAGAAGTAGGTGTGAGTGACGAAGTGCTTGGAAGAGTCTTTGACCCTCTTATGACGCCAATGGATGGAGGCAAAGCAATATTAGCAAACAAGTATCAGAAGATTGAGTTAGTTGCTCCAGGAGTCATGCAGAGGCAGCCTGTAAATGTACCTTTGCAGACTGGTATCAAATCAATAGATGCTATGATACCAATTGGTCGTGGTCAGCGTGAGCTTATTATTGGCGATAGACAGACAGGTAAGACGACCATAGCTCTTGATACCATAGTCAATCAGAAAGGCAATGGAGTGATATGTGTCTATGTAGCTATAGGACAAAAAGAGAGTAAGATAGCCCAAATAGTAGAGTATCTTAAGGCTAAGGGGGCTATGGAATATACATGTATTGTATTATCTGGAGTATCAGCAGGGGCGACTAAGTCATATCTGGCTCCTTACACAGGTAGCGCAGTAGCAGAGTATTTTATGGATCAGGGTAAGGACGTGCTTGTAGTTTATGATGACTTGAGTAAGCACGCGGTCGCTTATCGAGAGATGTCGCTACTTCTTAAACGCTCACCGGGACGTGAAGCTTATCCGGGAGACGTATTCTATCTGCATTCGAGGCTACTTGAGCGGGCTTGTAGGAGGAACGAGGAGAGTGGCGGCGGCTCTATCACCGCATTACCAATTATAGAGACGCAGGCAGGAGACATCTCAGCTTATATACCAACCAATGTTATCTCTATCACTGATGGTCAGATATTCACAGACTCTAGTTTATTTTATAAAGGTATTAGACCAGCTGTTGATGTCGGATTATCAGTATCTCGCGTAGGATCCTCAGCGCAGACTAAGCCCATGAAAAAGAATGCAGGCATGATGAAGCTTAACTTAGCGCAATATAGAGAGCTTGAGAGCTTCTCACAATTTGACTCAGACTTAGACCCTACAACCAAGAGCGTAATTGAGCGCGGTAAGAGGACGGTAGAAGTGCTAAAGCAAAAGAATGGTCATGTCTTATCAGTAGGCTCGCAAGTAGCAACCATATACGCAGTCAATAACGGGTACTTTGATGATGTGGCAGTGAGCGACGTGGTAGAAGTTGAAAATAAAATGCAAGAAACTCTAAATACTTATCACAAAGAACTAGAGAAGTCGCTATGCAAAGACTGGAATGATGAGGTCGAAGGAAAGCTTAAAGATTTTATAATAACTTTTAAGAAAAGTGAAGTAAAAGAAAATAAATTATAGAATGCAAACTAAAGTAATCAAAGGCAAAATAAAAAGTATTGGTAATATCAAAAAGATTACCAAGACTATGGAGATGGTAAGCGTAGCTAAAATGCGTAAAGCTTCGCATCAGTCTCTATCATATACTCCATTTGAGCTGGAGTCTAGACGCTTACTTGATATACTAGGTGATCAGAGAGAGTCACATCCACTCTCGACCAAAAATATAAATGCAAATAAAAAGTTGATTATTATAATCGGTGGTGAAAAAGGGTTATGTGGTAGTTACAACTCTAATATTTACAGACATATTTACAAAAAGTATAAAAATAAAAATGAAGACCTAGACTTTATAGCTATAGGTAAATATGGAGAGAAAATTGCAAAGAAATTTTTAAATCTTAGAGAGAATAATATAAAACTTTCATTTGTTTCTAAAGTATTTTCTTCACCAGAGTCTGGGGCTATAGTTAAGTATATAGTTAATAATTATCTTAACTATGAGTACAGAGAGATAGTGTTAGTATTTACTGACTTCTTGTCTATAAGCAAATTAAATGTGGTCGAAATGCAGCTACTTCCTTTTAGCCACGAAAATGTAAATAATAAAATTGATGATTTGGAATATGTGTTTGAGCCTAATTTGGAAAGTGTATATAGTGTAGTGGTGGGCTTATTATTACGTAACATTATAGAAGGTAGCGTAACTAAAGCGAGAGCATCCGAGCACGCCTCTCGTATGCTTGCGATGAAAACAGCCACAGATAATGCAGGCGAGATGCAAAAGGAACTTAAGCTATGGTATAATAAAGCGAGGCAGGCGCATATAACCCAAGAAATCGCCGAGATCAGCGCTGGCAGCCTTAATATGTAAGGCTATTATGGAGGATCAAAAACACGAAATAGAAAACCAAATTAAATCTCTAGAAAATGCAATGCAAGAGAATGAGTTTTGGTCTGACAAAAATAAAAGCGAAGAAGGAGTCAAGAGGTTAAAATATTTAAAAAAGAAATTAGAAATGGGAGACAATCTTGACGCAGGTGATGCCGTGATGACCATACTTTCTGGTGCAGGGGGTGATGATAGTGAGGACTTTGCTTATCTGCTTTATAATATGTACAGCAAGTATTTAAGTAAGAACAATTTCCAGATTAAAACCCTACATGAGCACATCAATGATCATGGAGGAATTAAAAACATTACTTTTGAGATAATGGGTGATGGAGCCTATGGTAAATTTAAAAATGAAAGCGGGGTACATCGATTAGTTAGAATATCTCCATTTAATGCGGCGAGTAAGAGGCACACCTCTTTTGCTATGGTCGAGGTCATACCTCATCTTAATGATAATGTAGAGCTTGATATTAATCCTGAAGACTTAGAAATAATATTGCAGAAGGGAGGTGGGCCTGGAGGGCAGAATGTAAATAAGCGTGAGACAAGCGTAAGGGTTGTGCACTTACCAACTGGTATAAGTGTACACGTGAGTGCTGAGCGTACTCAAGAAGCGAATAGAGAAATGGCGCTCAAGCTTATTAGGTCTAAGCTATACAAGTTAGAATTAGATAATAAGCAAAAAGAAAAAGAAGGCTACATGATAAGTAAGACTACAGAAGTTGAGTGGGGCAATCAAATCAGGAATTATGTCATGCATCCATATAAGCTGGTTAAAGATTTACGTACCGGAGTAAGTACAACAGAGATAGATGATGTGTTATCTGGGGATATAGATGCTTTTATTAATGGTCAAAAAGAGGTATAATCTATTTATAGATTTATGCTTTATTTTGAAAACGTTACAAAGGAGTATGCTGGGGTCAAAGTGCTTGATAATATCAACTTAAGCATAGAGAAGGGCGAGCTAGTCAGTATTGTCGGACACTCTGGTGCTGGCAAAACTTCTCTGATTAAGCTTCTCTTAGCCGAAGAGAAGCCCACCAAGGGTAGTGTATCATTTCATAGTGCGACTATACATTCCTTGCGAGGTAAATATCTTAATAATTACAGACGAAAAATCGGAGTAGTTTTCCAAGACTATAGATTATTACCTGGTCGTACAGCGTACGAAAATATAGCTTTTGCTATGGAGGCGGCAGGTAAGACAGATAAGGATATCAGGAATGATGTGCCTCATGTGCTCGATCTCGTAGACCTCAAGGATAAGATGTCCCACTTCCCACATCAGCTCTCAGGCGGGGAGAAGCAGAGAGTAGCTATTGCGAGAGCGATAGTTAATAGACCAGAAATCATTATCGCTGATGAGCCGACGGGCAATCTAGACCCGGTTAATACTTATGACATAGTACAGATATTCAAAAAGATTAATGATCTCGGGACTACTGTTATCCTAACAACTCACAATAAAGGCGTGATAGACAGTATGGGTAAAAGAGTCATCACAATGGAAAAGGGTAAGATTAGCAGGGATGATAAGAATGGCAAATATATAATTTAAATATCTAATAAAATCATGCAAGCTATCAAAAGAGTAATAATTCAAGGAGGGTATAGTTTTTATAGGAATATGACAGTCTCGGTCTCTTCTATTTTTATACTAATAATAACACTATCTATTGTAACTTCGATTATACTTACAAAGTCTATATTTTTACACTCTCTAGAAGAGATTAAGTCCAAAGTCGATATCAGTCTATATCTTAAGTCAGATGCAAGTGAGGAGGCAGTATTAGCGATTAAGGAGAAGCTGAGCACACTCAGCGCTTTACAAAGTGTTAACTACATCTCAAAAGAAGACACACTCATCAAATTCAAAAATGACTATAAGGATGATGCGGAGACTTTGGAGGCGTTAAATGAGATAGGCACTAATCCTTTTGGTCCTAGCTTTGTGATTACAGCGAGAGATACTAATGACTATAGTGATATAGTAGAGACTATCAATACACCAGACTTTCTAGGCACCTATAATGATAATATAGACAAGATTAATTACACTGACATTAAGAGTAGTATAGATAAGATTAATAGTATGATTAAGTGGTCAGGTGATATAGGTTATGTGCTCACAATAATATTTATGCTGATATCTCTTATGATAGTCTATAATACGACCAGACTCGCCATTCTTAATTTTAAAGATGAGATACATATTATGAAATTGGTGGGCGCTAGTGATCTTTTTATTAAGGGACCATTTTTGATAGAGGCTTGCATATATGGGGTACTCGCAAGCCTATTTACCATACTCGCTTTTATTCCTATTACAGAGTATATCACTACTAAGACTTTTGTCTTTCTCGGTGAGTACTCATTATATGACTATTACATGAGCAATATCCTGCATATTAGTCTGATTCTCATCGGCTCGAGTATAATAGTTGCAACCCTCTCCTCTTTTCTCGCCGTACGCAAGCATTTAAGAGGGTAACAATTATTTTATTTTAATTATTTTATTTTAAGATTCCATTTATCATATAAATAATGTATAATACATGATATATGATATGGAGCTCAAAGAAATTAGGGATAGATCTAGGTACGGCGAATGTGCTGGTTTATGTACCGGGTCGCGGTATAGTGCTTAATGAGCCGTCTGTGGTCGCCATACGTGAGCATGACAAGAAGATATTAGCGATAGGGCTCGACGCTAAGGAGATGATAGGTAAGACTCCTGAGGATATAGTGCCATATAGGCCAATGCGTGATGGCGTAATCGCAGACTATAGAGTAACTGAGGCCATGCTAAGACACTTTATCAATAAGTCGCTCTCTAAGTGGAATATCTGGAAGCCTGACGTAATGGTGAGCGTACCTGCGGGGGTCACAAGTACTGAGAGGCGTGCAGTCATAGAGGCAGCTATCAGAGCTGGAGCTCGTAATGCATATGTAGTCAAGGAGCCGATACTTGCAGCCATCGGGGCGGGCATACCAATACAAGAGGCTAAGGGTAGGATAATAGTAGATATTGGAGGAGGTACCACTGATGTGGCGGTGATCTCCTTGGGGGGTATAGTCTGCTCGACTAGTGTCAAGTGTGCCGGGAATAAATTTGACCAAGCCATAGTCGACAGCATCAAACGTAATCATAACTTAGCGATCGGCGAGCAGATGGCTGAGCAGATCAAGATTAATATCGGGTCTGCGATACCGCTCGAGGAAGAGCTCAGGATGAATATCAAAGGGAGAGACTATCTAACTGGGCTACCTAAAACAATAGAGATTGGTACGAATGAGATAGTCAAAGCTCTTGATAAGGAATTAAGGTTAGTTATAAAAGCTATCAAGGATGTACTCCAAGAGACGCCGCCAGAGCTCGCATCTGATATTATAGATAATGGCATCATTATGAGCGGCGGCTCCTCTATGCTGCGCCATCTCCCTGATCTCGTGGAGCGAAAGTGTAATGTCAAAGCCACGCTTGCTCCGGACGCACTTTATTGTGTCGCTAAGGGTACCGGCGAAGCGCTTAAACATATAGATATGTATAAACGCAGCATAATTAGAAAGCGTTAATCTATGATCAAAGAAATAATTAATAGAGTTAACTTGATACTTTGTAGTGATGTCGAGTCCCTCATGAACGGTTTAGAATTAGAAATCAAAAATCAAAAACTTGATTATATAACTTATAAATCAAATATTGACGAAAAGACTCTGACTACTCTAGACGTCGCAGATATAGTGCATAATACCAAGATGATGAGAAGTGACAAATGCTATATCTTGATAAATAAAAATATCAGGAACATAAATATACAAAACTCATTACTTAAGACCTTGGAAGAGTCTAATCAAAATTATATTTTTGTAATTTTTGTACCATCAATTAATCACCTATTACAAACTTTACTTTCTAGATCCATAGTAATTAATAAGCTCAGTATCAAGAATGAGTTCTCAGAAGCTAAGAAGAAATTAATAATGAGTAAAAATCTAGATGGCTTAACCAAAATACTTTATCTCGAAGACAAGCATACTCGCAGCCTCCTTAGCGACAAGCAAGTGAAAGATTTTGTAAATGTGGTATAATATAATGATATGAATAATTTTAAAGATTTAGAAGTAGAAATAAAAGTCATAATAGAAAGGTTAGCAAGTGAGCTGCGTACAGTGCAGACAGGAAGAGCTACGCCTGCGGTACTCGAGAATATACATGTGGATGCGTATGGGTCTAAGATGCATATAACTCATGTAGCTGGAGTGAGTGTAGAGGACAGTAAGACTCTGCGGGTCTCACCATACG
>JANNCJ010000089.1:0-6577 GCA_031386485.1 bacterium | reverse complement strand
TTTATTATTTAATATATACATGACCTTATCAGCAATTTGCTTTGGACTATCCTTATCTACTGCGAATCCGGTACTCGGCACATTAGGATTACGCTCTCTGTCAAAGAGGAACTCCGCTATACCTCCCTCCTGAGTCGCAATCACCGGTATCTTAGAGGCCATCGCGCCGGCAAATGAATTACCAAGTCCTTCTGATCTACTTGGCCTCACAAAAATGTCAGACAGTCTCCTGTATATACTAGTCTCACTCCTATCTACTTGTCCGACAAGTGAGACTCTACTTTCCAACTTCAAATTCTTTATTTGCTCATCTAGCTTATCCTTGTCTACACCGCCACCACAAACTATAAATCTAACATTAGCTGGTAGATACTCCATCGCGCTTATCACATCATCAATCGCATTCTTCTTTTCTAATCTTGAAGTGGTTATGAGTATAACCTCACCCTCTTTCTTATTAATACTCCTTCTCACTTTATCTTCTAAATCTTTATCAAATGCAACTTTAAAGTCATTCTCATTAGCTCCATTATAGATTATCTCAAGCTGCCCCTTAAACCCTCTATCTCTCGCCCAAGCGCCAAGATATGATGAGATAACTTGTACTATTTTGGCTTTGACAAATATTCTTTTAAGTAGAAAAAAGAATGGGAAGACGCTTCTCTCTATATGCTCTATAGGATCGCCTTCTTGTAAAGTAAGTAAAACAGGGACTCTGGGGTAGAATAAATTAAATACAGCAGCGGGCGCACCTGAAGTGTGTGCCATTAGTACCCAGATAGCATCATATTTATATTTTCTATGTAATGCTACGGCTTTTAACCCTGCCATAATCTGATAAAAATATTTATTATACTTAAACGGCTTGTTATCAAAGTCTTGTAGCTTAGGACTATCATTAACTCCCTTATACATCCTATGCACAAATACATTTCCTACCTGCTCATCATCAGGAATATTACTAGTACCACGAAGTGTAACCATGTGGAATTCTATATCTTCATTTACCATTCTGTCAGTTATTTCTTTTATGGCGACCTCGGCACCGCTAACTGGATTAGGATAATAAAAGAGTGAGAATATTAAGACTTTCTTTTTCATATATTATGCTTTTGAATTTACTATCTCATTAATATAATCTTTAAGCATATGCTTTTGTTCCCAGCCGAGACCCTTAAGAGTAGTACTATCTCCCTCGCCACTTGGTCTACTAGTTGATCTCGCTTCTAGATAATCAATATGTGCACCTACAAACATCTCCGCCACTTCTTTGATGCCATATGCCTCACTAGCGCAGATAAAATATTCTTCCCTCTTACCCTTCTCACCAATCAAGAGTAGCGCATTTACTGTATCTAAGACGCTAGTATAATTACGCGTCTGTGTGCCTGGAAGCCTTACAGGCAGTGGCTCATTATTTAAAAATTTATTTTTAAATATTTCTATCACTGTACCGTACTTGTCACTACGCTCATACTTACCATAGACATTGTAAAAATAAGCAATGGAGTAATCTAAGTTATACCAAGATCCATAAGACTCTACTAGATCACTCATCATACTCTTAGCAAAAGTGTATGGGGATAAATGCTTGCCCTCGATACCGTCCTCTCTACTTTTGGCATATTTGGTTGAGGATGCGCCGTAGACCAGCTTAACATTATTTATCCTACAATACTCCAATACTTGCGTAGTGCCGCTAAGATTAAAATCAAAAACAACAGCGGGCTCATTCATACTCTCAGCGACCCTTGAGTACTCAGCCAGGTGGAATATAAGATCAGGCCTAATATTAATGAGGCTTGCTATGTCTTTGCTATGACCCTCTATGTATGTGACGTCCGCTTGGTGATTATCACGGCTCCCCATAAAATAATTATCTATTGAGACTACACTAGCCCCAGCATCACGGAGTGCTATACACAAATTAGTACCGATAAATCCCGCCCCTCCAGTCACTAAAACATTTTTATTTTTATAATATGCATAGTCCATACTTATATACATTATATCACAGCTCTATTATTAATAATACCTAATAAATATTCTTTATCAAATTTCTTATACTGCTTATCACTTGTATGACTATGAGCTATATCTAGCTCATATGGATACCAGATCTCCACCTTAAGCGGCTCACAGATTACTATTTTACTTGGCTTAATTTTGTATTTATTTTGTAACAATTCTTTAAGCTCTTCGCTATGAGTTACTATTATACTTGACATTTTAAGAAATAGAGCGAGACATAAAGATATGAACTTCTCTTTATAAAATACTGCGTTTCCTCTTTTTATACTCTTACTTTTAGTACGATGACTTATCTCATCTTCGCCAAAATAATTAATTAATTTAAAATCTTTAAACAGCGATAATATTAAGATACAAAAGCCGGTAAAAAATGAAAAGTTATTAATAATTATGTCGCCTTCTTCTATTTGTATTAATAATTGATTTATGAATTTAACATATCTTTTAAAAATATTTTGACTCTTATCAACAATAATTACATTCACAACTTTTTGAGGTATAGCTAGCGCTATATAAGAAGCATTAAATTCATTATCATTCTCTAGTATATGATGGAGCTCATCTAGCACCTTAGCGCCATTGTCTGCCTCTGGATAATACATGGCCGTAGCTAAGACGACTTTCATATTACTTTATATTATCTTTATACCAGACTACAAAATTAGTGAGCCCGTCTTCTAGACTTGTGGTCGGTGCCCAGCCGAGTAGCTTCTTGGCCTTTTTGACCGAGGCATAAGTCTTTTCTACTGATGCTTTATTACTTTCTTTTACTTTTATTTTTGCTTTTTGTCCTAATATCTTTTCTATTGTTTTAAGCAATGATTTTAGCGTGACTGGACCCGAATTACCAATATTTATAACTTCGTAATTTATATTTTTGATTATGGCTTTATTAACTGCGCTTACTATATCGCCTACATAAGTAAAGTCACGCTTGCGTATACCGGTGCCTGACATCTCCACCTCTACTCCATTTAAAATATTCTCTACCCATTTATACATTACTAGATTAGGTCTCATCCTCTCACCATAAGCGTTAAAAACTCTAATGCAGACAATAGGAAGGTTAAAATTATGAGCATAGGTGTGGCATAAGACTTCACCAGCCTTTTTGCTTGCTCCATAAGGTGAGATAGAATAATCAGACTGCATACTCTCTTCAAATGGCACTTTGTTCTTGTTGCCATACACTGAGGATGATGAGATGAAGATAAATTTCTTAACTCCAATATTCTTACTTGCTTCAAGCAAGTTAAGTGTACCTGTTATATTGGTATCTATGTATTCATACGGATGGTCAACAGCATATCTCGCATCTGCCTTGGCTGCGAAGTGTATTACGGCTTCCGGTTTGTATTTGGCAAACACTTCATCAACTAACACTTTGTCTTTAATATCACCTTGTACAAAAGTAAAATTCTTATTGTCGACAAAAGATTTCATATTAATCTTCTTGTCGGCATTTTTTATATCAAGCGAGAGATTATCAATAGACACTACTTTAGTATTACTATTCTTAAGCAGATCTTCAATATAATTTGACCCGATAAAGCCAGCGCCACCTGTGACTAGGACGCATTTATAATTTGGTAATATTTGTGAATTTGTTTTTGCTTTTTGCATTATTATCATTATATATAAAATTAAGTGTCATAGCAAGCACCATATTTATCAAGAAGAATTCGACACCCAAATAATTATGCTATAATGTACAAATGCGTGCCGAATTAACCAAAGAAGAATGGAATAAGCTGGTGAGCAATTATCTCCATGAGCTAAATACGCTTGCTCATAATCTTAAGCTTAATCTTAAATTAGATCAAGATCAGCCAAATATAAAAGGTGAAAGATTCCTCATGAGTGGCAAAAAGGTAGTCTTAATTGGCGAGCTTGATAACAAAAGATCTGTGATCAAATACAGTGATGATGCGAGTGGTATAGCTGAGATGATATCAGAGAGAGAGAATAAAAAGAAATTCTTGGATCTAGACTTTATCAAAAGCAAATTCTTTTTCCCTCAGGAATTATACTGGCACAATAATGGGTCGCAAGCTCTACTTATAAGTGAATACATAGATCAAGGAGTCTCATTTATCACACTACCAAATGCTAAGCAATTTAAACTCATCATCAATCTCTTAGAGTCGCTCGAGGGCGTATATATCATCACCACCTCCCATCTCAAGCAGATAAATAAATTTAAAGATATTAAGTCTGTCGATACATATCTTAAAGAGTATGACTCTTGGCAAGGTACTGTTAAGAAATTAAGAAGTGATGATAAAGAGCTTATCACACTGCTAGCAACTTGCAGAGCAAAGCTAATAGATAATTATGACAATATAAAAATCACTTCTAACTATCTGACTCACACTGATCTGGTGCCTCACAACTTTAGGATTAGAGGCGATGACATCTACTTCTTAGATCATACCTCTCTTACATTTGGCAATAAGTATGAGGCGTGGGCGAGGATGATTAATTTTATGTCTATATATAATAGAGAGCTCGAGCATAATCTCATAGAATATATAAGAAGAAATAGAAAGGCCGGTGAGTATGAGGCCTTTAAAGCCATCAGATACTATAAATTATTACAATTAATAGAGTACAACTCTAAGTCATATGAGAAGAGTGGGGGGGATCTTAGAAGCCTATGCAATTCACGTATCAAATTATTTAAAAGAATATTAATCGCAACGCTCAATGATTCGCAGTTAAGCGAAGAGGATCACGCAGAATTCCACCAAGATTTAAAAAAATATAGGACCAAAGATGAAATAGAGAGACAAAAAAGTATATACGGGTAACACATACAGCAAAGCAGTTTGCTTTGACGCTACACAAAAAACTTTTGCTGTCTCAATTTAATGCAAAATCTACTTTTTGCATATCATACTTATGATAATTTAGTTCAAGCCGTTTATTATTCCATTTTTATTAATGCTCATTCTTGTGTAATTAGGACTTTTACCTAGGCCAGGCATAGTCATTATGTCGCCACACTTAATAACAAAGAATCCTGCGCCAGAATTAAGATATATATCCTCAACATTAATATCAAAATCCTTGGGTGCGCCGAGTAATTTTGCATTGTCGCTTAGTGAGTATTGAGTCTTGGCAATACATATTGGAAGCTTGGAATATTTGCTTTTGTTATATGACTCAATCTGCTTAATTGCTTCATAACTATATTTAGTTCCATTTGCTCCATACACATTTTGTGCAACTTTAAGTATTTTATTTTCTAAGCTATCTTCAAGATTATACACATATTCATCTTTATAATTTTTATTTTTAGATTTACTATTTATTACTTCTATAACTTTTTTAGCAAGATCAGTAGTTCCGCTAGTCCCTTTAGTATAAGGATAACACAAGCTAACGCAGAATTTATCTTTACAAAGACTTAAAAAATAATCTATCTCATCTTTAGAGTCATTTTCAAATACATTAAGCGCAACTATTACTTCTTGCCTATAAATATTAACAATATTATCTACATGTTTATACAGATTCACAATTCCTTCCTTAATCCTATCCAAATTATCTTCAGCATCAGAAATACAATTATACTTGATTGATCTTATCGTGGTTACTAGCACCACGCAATCAAGTGGAATATTACTTATTCTCTTTTTTATATCTATGAATTTCTCAGCACCGAGGTCTGATCCAAACCCAGCTTCAGTAATAACATAATCTGAGTAAGTTAGAGCAGTCTTAGTCCCAAGTACACTTGAACACCCAAGAGCGATATTAGCAAAAGGTCCGCCGTGTATAATAACGGGGCTACCAGCAAGACTATGAGTTAGATTAGGTTTAACAGCATCTCTTAATAAGATTAATACTGCATCGACGCAATTAAGTTCTTTAAGGTACACATATTTACTTTTTATATTCTTAGCCACTATCATGACCTCAAGCCTTACTCTTAAGTCATCTATATCTTTTGCCATACAAAGTATAGCCATGATGTCGCTTGCTGCTGTAATGACAAATGAGCTATCTTCATCATTAATTTTAACACTCCTAAGAGACCTGTCGTTCACATCTAGACATCTCTTAAGTATAATATTCGTCGCATCTATATTAAGTGTATTGCCTTGAAAAATGTGATTATCAATAATTGAAGCAATTAAATTATTAGCCGAAGTTATAGCATGGAAATCACCAGTAAAATGTAGATTAACATCCTCACTATTAATTATCTGTGACTTGCCTCCCCCTGTTGCGCCACCTTTTGTACCAAATACTGGCCCAAGTGATGGTTGTCTGAGTGATGCACAAGCAGCATAGCCTAGCTTATTTAGGGCATCATTAAGAGCAATACTAATAGTAGTCTTGCCTTCTCCGTAAGGAGTTGGACTTGTCGCGGTTACAAGTATTAGTTTGGCAGCTTTTTTGTTCCCTCTTTTTAAAATTTTAGCTTTATATTTACCCAGTATCTCAATATCTTTATCTTTAATTTTTAAGAATTTGTATGTATCATTTATATTTTTGTTCATGCATTATTAAATCATTATTATATATTTATAATTTTATA
>JANNCJ010000062.1:0-2134 GCA_031386485.1 bacterium | reverse complement strand
TATAAAGCATTTGAGGGGGTTTATGAAGATAACATAAAGCTTAAAAGTATTACCCCATTTTAATAACCCTTGATAGCTTGCTATATTATTTTCATCCACATTATTTAACATCTTAACTTTTGTACTTTTCCTAAGTACTCTATACTTGGCGAAATGTATCCAGCCCAAAAAGTCCATTCCTGAGTATGTTGTTTTCGTTTCGACTTTGTGTATTTCTAATCCTAGAATATCCTTACAAAATAAGGATATTCTGCATAGCATCGCTTTGCATTTGTTTTCATTTTCTAAAAATATTACTATATCATCCGCATAGCGTATATAATAATTCAGCCTAAGTCTCTGCTTACAGTAAAAGTCTAGCTCGTGTAAATATACATTAACAAAGAGTTGTGAGGTCAGATTACCAAGCGGTATTCCTACACTTAGAGCTCCATCACTTTTATAACTATCAATTATTTTGACCAATAAGTCTAATATATTATTATCTTTTATGTATTTTGATAAAACACTTTTAAGCTTATTGTGGTCTATACTCGCAAAACACTTTTTGATATCAAGCTTAAGCACATAAGCTTGCTTGGTATAATTCTTACTTATCTTGCGAGCATAGCGCTCATAGCGTAGCACTGCTTTATGCGTGCCCTTATTTATTCTACAGCTATACGAATCATAGATAAACAACTTATCAAAGTATGTGTATAGCGTATTATAAACTAAATGATGCACTATTCTATCTCGTACACTGGCTTTATTTATTACCCTCTTCTTGGTCTCGACTATAGTGAATTCTTGATAATCACCATGCGTATAACTTTCACTCTTAAGCTCAGACTCTAGTATTTTTAGATTCGTGATAAGATTAAGCTCAAAGTCACACACATCAGCTCTCTTACTTTTACCACTTTTAAATCTGAGCCAAGCATCATAGATGTTCTTATACTCAAATATATCTGTATCACCATCAATAGTAAACACTTTCATAACTTTGCTATAATCATATCATATGCAAAACAAAAAGCTCTCAGTCATATTGATAAAAGTGCTAAATATTTATATCCCGTGGATAAAAGAGAGTCGAAATATTAGCAAAATAAATAGATACTCAGTCTGTATAAAAGTTAACAAAATATTTGACGATATGATAGAGCTCATTTCAGAAGCTCAGTTCTCAAACGAAGTCTCTAAGCTACAGCTGGTGACCAAAGCGAATGTTAAAAACGACACTTTGAAATTTATGTTCTATGTGCTGCTCGAACTTAAAGAATTAGATATGATCAAATGTGAAAGATACACGAGTGACATTGAAGAGGTTGGCAAAATGCTCTACGGGTGGAAGAATCAGATAATAGCCAAAACAAAACTAGCTGACAAGGGCCAGCTAGAAAAATATTAAGTGTCGGGAGAAGGACAACTCGATTGTTAGCATTCCAATCATTCGTGAGCCAATTCCTGTTCTGATTAAAGCCAGAATCATGCCAATCAAGTGTAGGGAAGTACGCATCGCCATCCGAGTCGCGGAGTTCGCCTCGCCTCATCCATACCACCACATAAGCTCATAAGCTTACGCTGTACATAATCTGACATCATAATGTCTTAAGGCGGGGCGCAGACTTGATATATTTTTTATCTAATCTAAAAACTCTTTAAATCACTATCGCTTTTTAAATTCTCTTTTAGATCTCTCGTGAGCCGCATCGTACAAAGCGTACCCTGTACACATATTTACGGCTCAGTTATTTCTTGTTCATCCTATTTTTTAAATTCTTTTCAATAATCAAAATCCAAGATGCATTTCAAAGGGAGAAAGGGTAAGATCAGGGTCTCGGGAGAAGGACAACCCGACCGTCAGCATTCCAATCATTCGCGAGCCAACCCCCGTCCTGACCAAAGCCAGAACCACGCCAATCAAGAGTAGGGAAGTACGCAACGCCACCCGAGCCGCGGAAGGTAGAGCCGAGGAAGAAGAACCATTTGGTAGTATCTTGGAATTCTAGGGGACTTTATCTTTATCTAATCCAGATAAGTATTTAAAGTACTCTAGACCTGGTAGATAGTATTTGTCTCCATAATGTTTAAGTATTTCTTTAGTTACATTAGCTCTAGACTTATCATTTAGATCTGTGTACCACTTCTC
>JANNCJ010000043.1:0-1776 GCA_031386485.1 bacterium | reverse complement strand
ATATTATTATATAATAATATTCTTTAAGTATTCTATCTCTTTAGAGAGCTCAGGATCATTAATTAATTCCCTCTTTATTTTTTCATAACTATGAATTACTGTAGTATGATCACGTCCTCCTAACTTATCACCAATAACAGGATAAGAAATATTAAATTCCTCACGAAGTAAATACATAATTATTTGACGAGGCTTAATTATATCTTTACGCCTAGTCTTATTGTAAATAAAACTATCATTAATATTATAATAATCAGCCACTATCTTAACTATTTCTGGAATTGACACACTGCGTTTATTTTTAAGGTTATTCTTGATATATTGCTTGACGTCTTGTAGGGATAATATTGTTTTTTTGACCTCAGTTAAGGTTATAATATTAGTAAGAATACCCTCAAGCTCTCTTATACTACCACTTACTGAATCCGCTATATATTGTAAGACTTCTTCTGTAATTTTATCTCTATAATCTTTAGTTTTATGTTTAAGTATTGCAAGTCTCGCCTCCATAGGAGGTGCTGATACATCCACCACCATACCTTGATTAAATCTAGTTCTCATTCTCTCCTCTAGACCACTTATAAAATTAGGATGCACATCAGAAGAAAAGATGATTTGCTTATTAGTCTCATACATAAGATTAAAAATATGGAAAAGTTCTTCTTGAGTCTTGTCTTTATTAGTTATAAATTGTATATCATCCATAATAAATACATCAAATTTCCTATATCTCTCTTTAAATTTATTTATCATATTTGTATGCATAGCACTTACATAATCCATATAATATCTCTCAAAAGATGTGTAATAAACTTTCTTTTCTGGATATTTTCTCTTTACACTATTACCTATTCCTTGAATTAGATGTGTTTTACCAAGACCAGTATTACCATAAACAAAAAACGGATTATAAGATAGTCCTGGATTATTAACTATAGCAGAGGCAGCTGCATAGGCCACCTCGTTAAAACTACCAACTATATAATTATCAAAAACATATTTAGGATTAAGATTATCTTCTTTGTTAATATAAAGACCTTCAAGTGGTAAAGTGTTGCTTTCTAGATTAGCTTGTGGATTTTTAGATATTTTTTTCATCAAGCTATCATGCTTAATAATAACAAATGACACACTTTTAAGATTTTCATGTATAGACCTTAGTATTCTCACTATTTCTTTACTATATTTAGTTTCGAGCCACTCTTTAATAAATTGATTTGGTACTCCGATAACCACATTACCGTCTTTATAATCAATCATTTTAGCACTTTTGAACCAAGTGTTATAATTAACCTTAGAAACTTCAAGCTCAATTTGCTTTAAGAGTGTATTCCAAATATTTTCGTAATCCATATTTAAGACCATTATACTATTTTTTTATAAAATATACACGCTTGCCAAAAATCTTTTTTTAAGTTAGAATAGTAAAACTAAAGAAAATAATAAAAGCATATATGTCAGTTACGTATCAACCAAAAAATAAAAAGAGATTTACTACCCACGGATTCCTAGTTAGAATGGCTACCAAGACTGGAGCTAAGATAATTAATGCGAGAAGGGCTATAGGGAGAGCTAAGCTTAGCGTTAAGAAAAGAGGATAATTGTAAATTATGTTAAAAAAATCTTTTAGACTAACGAGTAAAGATTATATAAAATATAAAAAAGGGAAGACCATTAATACTCCCCTTTTTTATATTAAAATTATAGATAATTTAGATAATAGTAATGACATAAATAAGCTTGGTATAATAATAGCCAAAAAAAATCTAAAAAATA
>JANNCJ010000012.1:0-3002 GCA_031386485.1 bacterium | reverse complement strand
GCAAAGTCTTCATTGCACCCCCGTCCTCGATTTTTATTTCTGCTGACTACTCTCAGATAGATCTTCGTAGTGCGGCCATACTATCGGGTGACGAGAAGCTTTTAGAGATATTTCAAAATGATATAGATATTCATCGGGGTGTCGCAGCAGAGGTGCTGGGCAAAAAGTTAGAAGATGTTACTGATTTAGAAAGGCGACATGCGAAGGCGATTAATTTTGGCATACTCTACGGCATGGGTGTGAGTGCGCTTAAGGAAAGTATGGGAGTAGAGAGGAAAGTAGCTCAAGACTTTTATGATAATTTCAAAAATACTTTTAGCACTCTTATGATTTACTTGGAGAAAGTTAAAAGGGATGCTACCACTAGAGGATACACTGAGACACTTTTTGGAAGAAGAAGAGATATACCACTTTTAAAATCACATCTACCATTTATGCGAGCTCAAGGTGAGCGTATCGCTATCAATGCTCCGATACAAGGTACCTCAGCTGACATCATTAAGCTTGGCATGATAGACGTCTATAATAATTTTAAGAGTGACATAGACAATAATAAATTAAAGATGTTGATACAAATTCATGACGAATTAGTTTTTGAGTGTGTAGAAAAAGATAAAGAATATTATGGTGAGAAGATAAAAAGTGTGATGCAAGATGTTATAAAAGAAAGTACGAAAAATAATCTCAATACGCATGAAGCTACGCGGGACACAGTAAAAATAATTGATAGTGTAAAAGATGAGAATATCATCCCGCTCAAAGTTGGTATAGCCTATGGCAAAAGTCTGTATGAGCTCTAATTGACATTACTAATAATTTACTGTATACTAAGATAGTGTTTTCATCAACCCGCTCATTCTAAGGAGACGAGCATGACTTTAAAGATATTAATCCAAAATGCGCAGACCTTGATCAACAGAGAGACTGTATTCCAGTGTCTGTCAAACGCAGCATTCCCAGTCAACTTCTATAACAAGACAGGTCCTGATGACCTGTACATGTTGGACGCGCAATACGACCGAGGTTGTGTTGAAGTGCTGGCTAAGAGCTTCAATACTCAAGACATTGGCAAAGTTTTACAAGATCAGAAAGTCCAAGGAGTCTGCTTTCTTGGCTTGGCCCAGTTGATGCTTGACAACAACCCTGCTTTTGCAGAGTTTGAGTACCTCTGCATGCAGAATCCTGAGCCTCATCCGCTTGGTGGTTTCGTCTACGCGCTCTTGTTTCGCGTGGCTGGTAAGCGCAGGGTGGTCGTCAACCGCAGCAGCAATGTCTGGAATGCTGGTGTCGCTTTCCCTGTTCGTCCGCAAGTATGAACTTTGGTCTTAGTCTCTTTGTGTTTACACTTTGATACTTTGACCTTTGGTCTGGATTTTGGCCCGAGCGATAGCGAAGGGCTTTTTTTTTATGTTATAATATATTTTGGGAGTAGGTGAATATGACACAGTTCACGGACTGTGACTACCGAAACTAGTATCCATATTTCGAGGATGTATACGCTCACGGGTTTATACAGAGTGAAATATGTAGACACTTCAAAAAAAGAAGTTACTTGGTGTATAGTACTGTGCATTATGCTCAGTAGGTGGAACATTCTGCAAGGGTCACTCTATTGAGTGAGATGCAAAATAATATTCAACTCAAAGTATGTAAAAATTCGATAGGTGGTGGTACAGATGGTACTTTATGCATTTCGTCTACGCGATCTTGTATCGCGTGGCTGGTAAGCGCAAGGTGAACGTCAACCGCAGCAGAAATGTCTGGAATGCTGGTAACGCTTTCCCTATTCGTCCGCAAGTTATATCTTTTTTGGACGCATCACTACCGTGTGTTGCGTCTTATAAAATCTATGCTAATAATAATTATAGGTGATGACAAGAATAAGAGAGATAAGATTAAGCTTAGTGATAGCTTAATGAGTGTGAGTGTGGAAGGTGAGAATATGGGGGCCATAAGTCAGTATCTGAGTCCTGACCTTTTTGGCAATTATTATAAAGTGAGAATTAACAATTGGAATAATGAAGATGCGAAGAAAACGTTATATTCTCTTCTTCCAGAAATTCAAAAATCAAAAAGTATATTTATAATAGATGAGGGAGAGATGCTAGACGCAACTCTCAAAAAGCTAAGTCAAAGCGCTGATAAAGTCTATGATTGTAGAGTAGAGCAAGTCAAAGATAGCGCTTTTAAATTATTAGATTATGTCTTAGCTAAGAAGAAGAAAGAATCTTGGCTAGAGTATATGAGACTATTAAGATCTGGTGAGCCAATAGAATCTATTATTGGAGTTTTAAATTATGGATATAATAAAAGAAGAGATGTAGAAAAGAGTTTTATTTTACTTAAAGCCTTTGCAGATGGGCATGATAGTAAGGGTAATGCAGAGCATGAGGTTGAGAAGCTTATTTTAAAATTATAATTATGTGTTATCATTATAATTAGATAAAATATGAAATATATATTACTTCCTATACTTATATTCTGGGTCATGTGGCTAATATGGTATGTATCCGGTGGGCCTCTTAGGAGTGAAAGACTATCTCCATTTATAGGTCCTGATAGCGTCGGTAAGCTCGAGTATAGCGATGAATATCAAAAGGGTAGCTTAGATTTACAAAAGTTAGATTTGAATTAAGAGTTTTTTTAGTCGGGGTGCCGCAAGAATTAGTTGCCGAACCCGGAGTCACAATTGTGCTCAGTATTTAGTCGGGGTGCCGGGATTCGAACCCGGAGTCACTTGTACCCAAAACAAGCATGTTAGCCGTTACACCACACCCCGTGAAGCTATTTTAACTCTATGATTATAACATATAATAAACTTTTAATAAAGGCAAATTTTCTTGACTTTAGTTTTCAATTTTGTTATACATAGTATATGACCGATTTACAAATACAAAGAAAAATAAAATCATTAGATAAGTATAAGGGCTTTTTGACAAAGTCACAAGCTAGAGAAGCTTTAAGATTTATCAAAACTATATAATTAATTAAATTGTATGCTT
>JANNCJ010000003.1:0-2110 GCA_031386485.1 bacterium | reverse complement strand
GCTGATACATATATCACAATTAGGTCTTTTTTTTATTTAACATATATTAATATACTACACTTTGACCCCTCTATTTGCAACTTTAAGTATATGACATATAGTTATAACCTTGATGTTGGGTTGAATATTTGGGACGGTATCTAATTTTTACCATCTCGGAACATTTTTATAACTTTAAATTTAAATCTAAGTGGATTATTACTTTTATTTATAAATACAAGAGATTTTTTTTCTATGCCAACTTCTTCTTTTATTTCTCTGTAGCACGCTTCTTTCAAAGTCTCATTATCTTCTAATCCACCACCAAGTACAGCAAAATACTTTTCTTCAAAAGACTCTAAATTAAGCAAAAGAAATTCTTGCTCGTCATTTATGGTTAATGCTGAGATTCCTTTTCTGTACATATTTATTCTCATTTAATCTTAACATAATAAAAACTATTTTTCTATAAAAAAGAACGCCGAGAAGTTATTCTCGGCGCTAAAGTTTTTTTCATCACTGGTCTCCATTTAATTTTTACCAAAAGTGTCTTTCATTCCAGCTTTTGTAAACTTGTCAGCAAAAGCAGCTGTTTCCGGATCTGTCTTTGCTAACTTCTTGCTGGCCCAACTCATGAGCAAGAAAGCGGCAAAGGGCGTAATCATGATAATCATTGCGTAGTGCATACTAATCTCCAAAGGTTAAAAAAAGTGCTTTATTTTGGAATTGACAGTATTATCAATTCACTTTATTATAATACTATAGTTAATATATTTTGTCAAGTAAGTGCTTAGAATACATATTAAAATGATATATGTAAATCTCACAACATAGACCTTTTCTATTTTTGCATAGTCTTAGCAAACACCTTCTTTTCTGTCATTAATATATATAGAGTACGAGAGACTACACTACTCTGACAAATATATGCAAATAATACAAGAAATAGGGAAAATAGAGAATAATATAGTTTACACTGAAGAAGTTGTTAGATACGTGTTATACGCCCGAAAATCAACTGAATCAGACGAATTACAAGCCATGTCCATAGATTCTCAGATAAAGGAGATGTTACAATTAGCACAAAGGGAAAAGTTAAATATAGTAGAAATAAAGAAAGAATCACACAGCGCTAAAGACTCAGGACAAAGACCGATATTTAAAGAAATATTAGAAGATTTACGTAGTAGTAAATACACAGGAATACTAACCTGGGCACCTGATAGATTATCTAGAAATGCAGGAGATCTAGGTAGTCTCGTAGACCTCATGGATCAAAAGAAATTATCACATATACAAACTTTTACTCAAAAGTTCACCAATGACCCATCACACAAATTTCTCTTAATGATATTATGCTCTCAAGCAAAACTAGAAAATGATAACAAAAGCATTAATGTAAAGAGGGGACTAAGAGCTAAAGTAGAACTAGGATTATGGCCAGCTACTCCGCCTACCGGCTACATATCATGTAGTGACAGAAAGAAGACAGGATACGTAGAACCTGATCCAGAAAGATATAAAATAATAAAGGAGATATTTGAGAAAATAGGATATGATAAATGGAGTGGATTTAAAACGTATAACTGGCTCAGTAAAGACATGGACTTTAAAACTATTAACAATAAGTCACTTAGTATTGGGAACTTTTATTTATTAATTAGAAATACTTTCTATTACGGTCACTTTGAATATCCTGTGGGAAGTGGTCAATGGTATAAGGGGGCACATACTCCAGTTATAGATAAAGAGTTATTCGATCTAGTCCAAAAGAATATAACAGATAACAAAGATATAAATACAAAGAATAAAGAATTTGCTTTTACTAAATTAATCACTTGCGGTAACTGCGGATCAGGTATAACAGCCGAAGAGAAATATAAAGATAAAAAAGACGGAACTAAAACCAGACATGTATATTACAAATGTACTAGAGTAAGAAGCCAGACTTGTATTAATCGTATTAATGAACAAGATTTAATATTAAAACTAAAAGTAATTATAGATAGTATAGATTTGAATAAATTAGCTCGGCACCCCACACCCTCTATTAGAACACCCACCATTTCCAATTCTACCTTTTTGTTTTAAGTTTCCTTTTAAGTATTTTAGTTTTCTCTATTTCATAAGC
>JANNCJ010000066.1:0-6783 GCA_031386485.1 bacterium | reverse complement strand
GAATTGCTACTTGCAAAAGAAATGGAAATGAGTGATAATGAAAGTGCTAAGAGAGTGAGAGAACATTATCAAAAATTAAAGACCAAAATACAAGATGTGATAGATAAGATTTGAGGTATCATTTTGTGATGAGAGAATACTTACCTCTTCCATCAAAGTATATATTTTTAATATTAACAACCTCATTCTTCCATTCAGAATTTTCTATAATTTCTAAGCCCTTCTCTTCGAATTTGTTAAAACTACTTGGTAATATATTTATTAACTTTTCAGCTCTTGAATGTTCTGTTAATAATTCTGATTCTATTTTGCCTAGTCTTATCAAATACCATGTAGCGATAAATAGTGAGCAAGGATATTTTTTATTATTATCTATCCATGATATTATCTCATTCTTAAGTTTTTCATTATTAATTTTACCCAAGACAATATCACAATAATTAACTAACTGCGACTCTCTGATCATTTCATCTACTTTATAATTAGTATTTTCTTCTATATGCTTTATAAATTGATTGTAATCAAAAGTCACATCAGGGAATGAATAGTCATCAACCATTATGGTTAGATTTATATCAGCACGACTTGCAGTCTCTATTATTTTATCTATTTCATTTTTAAATATATCACAATCTAATTTGTAATCTTGATTTGTGTAAATGTGAGCATACTCTACAGAAATTTTTTTCATTCTGTGATCCCACGGGGAATCGAACCCCGATTTATACCGTGAAAGGGTACCGTCCTAACCGTTAGACGATGGGACCATACTAACTCACCCAAAAAGTAAGTCTTAGCAGGTGAATTAGTTATCACATAATAACACAAAATTAGGAAAAATGAAAGCTGAGTGTTATAATACTTCTACGTTAAAACTTCGAAGTACACAGTCTAGAATAAATAAAATTTATGAAATTACTCATTGTAGAGTCACCGGCCAAGGCCAAGACCATAGAGAAATATCTTGGTGGTGAGTATGTGGTGCGAGCGAGTATCGGGCATGTGAGGGACTTACCTGTGTCCGAATTCGTCTATTTTGACAAAGCTGGTAAAGTCGTTAAAGGAGACGCTTTAAAGAGAATTAAGAAAGTAGATAAAATGGAGCTGACAAAAAAGTATGCCATAGATATAGCAAATGACTTTAAGCCCTTCTATGTAGTGGACGAAAAGAAAATAAAAGTAATCAGTGAGCTCCGTACACTAGCTAAGAAAGCTACAGAAGTAATACTCGCAACTGACCCTGATCGAGAAGGCGAGGCTATAGCTTGGCATATCAAGGATGAGCTCGGCCTCACTCATGCTAAGCGTGTCACATATAATGAGATTACTAAGGAGGTGATACAAGAGGCACTTAAGCACCCTCGTGATATAGATTGGAATCTAAAAGATGCTCAGGAGGCTCGCCGTGTCCTAGATAGATTAGTCGGTTATGAGCTCTCAGATATTATCTGGAAGAAAGTTAGATATGGATTATCAGCAGGACGGGTACAATCTCCTGCGCTTCGTATACTTGTCGAAAGAGAAAAAGAAATTAAAGACTTTATACCAGTTAAGTACTTTGATATAGATGGCAACTTTGAGACTGTGGGTAAATTAAAAGAGTCAAAAAAATATAAATTAAATTTTAAATGCGAAGAAGTGCCTGATAAAAATGAGAGAGCTGTTGAAATCAAAAATAGAGGCGAGAATACTAATTGGCGCATTGACGGCGTCAAAGAGACTGAGGCCACAAGAAATCCGAACGCTCCATTTACCACCTCGACCTTGCAGCAATCTGCGAGTAATAGATTCGGCTTTTCTCCTAAGAGGACAATGATTATAGCTCAGAAGCTTTATGAAAAGGGACTCATCACTTATATGCGTACTGACTCGACATCACTCTCAAATGATGCTATATCGCAATGTAAAAGCGAAATATTAAAATCATATGGGGACAAATATTTAGAAACTCGTCAATATAAAACAAAAAATAAAAATGCTCAAGAAGCTCATGAGGCTATTAGACCCACTCACATGAATGATATTAACCCTGCGGGTACAGAAGAAGAGAAGAAATTATACAATCTCATCTGGGCTCGCACTATAGCAAGTCAAATGAGTAGTGCCAAAATCTTAAGGACCAAAATAATAGCCAAGTGTATGGATGAGCATGTGCCTCTCTTCTCTGTGAATGGCTCTGTTATGCTTTTTGACGGATGGCTAAAGGCTGACCCAATGAGCCGCGGCGATGATGTCGAGCTTCCGAAGGTGATGGTAGCTGATGATATCAAATTAGAAAAAATAAATATTGAAGAGAAAGAAACGCAGCCGCCAAGCAGATACACTGAGGCAGGTCTTGTAAAGGAACTAGAAAAAAGAGGAATAGGTAGGCCTAGCACTTATGCTGCGATAATCTCAACAATAGAGGACAGAGGCTACGTGGATAAATTAAATAAATCGCTAATACCGACAGCGACTGGTATGGTAGTATCTGACTTCCTTTCTAATCATTTTATGAAATACATTAATGATGACTTTACTCGCGAGATGGAGGACAAATTAGATGAGATAGCGAGCGGAAATAGAAAGTATGCAGAGACTCTTAGAGAATTCTATACACCATTCCACTCTGATATCGAGGCTAAGCAAGATATTGATAAAGTTACAAATATAAACACAGCTCCAGAAAATATAAAATGTCCAGTCTGTGATAAAGCTATGATGGAGAAGCTAGCCAAGAATGGGACATTCTACTCATGCGTTAACTTCCCTATTTGCATTGGCGCGAGGAAGATTGATGGTAGTGTAATGGAGGCTCCTAAAGACTTAGGCAAAACTTGTCCTAAGTGTAGTGTGGGTGGCTTAGTCGAGAGAGATGGAAGATTTGGCAAATTCGTAGCCTGCTCTAATTATCCCAAATGTAAATATATAGAAAAGAGCGAAGAAGAAAAAAGTAAAAATAATACTGGGGTGAAGTGTAATAAATGTAATGTGGGATATATGGAAGAAAGAAAAGGAAGGTTTGGTATATTTTTCTCTTGTAATAATTATCCTGACTGTAAGCATATAGTCAAAACTCGGCCGACAGGTGAGCTGTGTAAGCTGTGTAATGAGATGATGATAGAAGGCACTAAGACTATCCCTACCCGCTGCTCCTCTAAGACCTGCCCGATGCATAGGCCAGATAAGATGTAAAATGATTCGCATATTTACTATTTTATGTTATAAATAGTAGATGCAGCAAGAATATGTAAGTGTAGAAGAAATATTAAAAGCCTGCTCATATATTAATGAGCCTGATGATATTCTGCTTATACAAAAATCGTATAATACTAGTCTAAAGTATCACGAAGGGCAAAAAAGAAAAAGTGGTGAGCCCTATTTTAACCACTGTGCGCATACTGCGATAAATATAGCAAGGCAAAAAATGGACGTAGAGACTATTTGTGCTGGCTTACTACATGACACACTCGAAGATACTTTATATACTCATGCAGAAATGGAAGAAGATTTTGGCATCACTATTACAAATCTTGTCGACGGTGTGACCAAGCTGGGTAAAGTAAAATACTCTGGCGCTGAGAGGCATGTCGAGAGTCTGCGTAAATTCTTGATCGCCATGAGCGATGATATGAGAGTGGTAGTGGTCAAGCTTTGTGACAGATTACATAATATTAATACTTTAGAGTATGTAGATGTGCACAAAAGAAAAAGAATAGCACTTGAGACTTTAGAAATACATGCGAGGCTTGCGGATAGACTCGGCATGGGAAGGCTCAAAGCTGAGCTAGAAGATGGCAGCTTCCCTTATGTATATCCTGTCGAATTCGCCAAGACAAAAGAGATTATACAAAATATACAAGAGAATGAAAAAACATTAATTGACGTTGTGGAAAAACTAAGTGAGGAATTAAGAGTCTTTGAAGTTAATATAGAACGCGTAGATCACAGAGTCAAGCATCTATATTCTCTCTGGCAAAAACTAAAAAAATATGATTATGATATAAATAAAATACATGACATCTTTGCTCTTCGTATTATAGTGTCATCCATGAGTGACTGCTATCAGGCGCTCGGTGTGGTGCACGGTCTTTATAAGCCAAAGCCTGGAAGATTTAAAGACTATATAGCAGTACCAAAGCCAAATGGATATCAATCTTTGCACACTAGCATCTTTACTGGTAATGGGGATACTTTGGAGATACAAATAAGAACTAGAGAAATGCATGAAGAAGCTGAGTACGGTATCGCTTCTCACCTTTTCTACAAAGAGATTGGCAAAAATATAAGTAAAGAAAAAATTAATAGCAAAACAAATTGGACCAAAGACCTTCTCGATTGGCAAAAGGGCATAAGCAAGCATGACGTATTCTTAAAGCAGCTCAAGGAAGACTTCTTTAATCACAGAGTTTTTGTCTTTACTCCTAAGGGTGATGTCATAGATCTTCCTGACGGATCTACACCTATCGACTTTGCCTATCAGATACATTCGGATATCGGAGATCACGCCCTTAGAGCATACTCTAATGACAAATTAGTGCCATTTGATTATATAATTAAGAATAAAGATATCTTAAGAATCGAGACAAGTGAGAATGCAAAACCAAATCGCAAATGGATATCAACATGTAAGTCGCAATTTGCTAAGCGTCACATCAGAAGCTGGCTCAAGGAGCACGGAGGGCTAATGGATAAGTTCTTAGTTAAATAGTAAACTTGTTAATATTATACATGTCTCCATCTTCTTCTACAACTTTGTTATAATCGTCTACGCTGATATTATTAATAGCTCGCTCATCTTCTTTACCTATATCACTTGTCATAATCGCATGCTCATAACTATCATACTCTACTGGCAAGTTATCTACTACCTCACTTACTATTTCTGGGTTGCTATTATCTTCACTCATGTATGCACCTACGCCACTTTGCGCGATATTAAATGTATTTAGATTATCTTTTATAATATTCTCATTCTCTTCACGCATTACGTCAAACATCCCTTTATGTATTTTCTTTTCTCCTGCAGCACGAAGTATTCTAGATAAGCTATAAAGCTCATCGGGTGTGAAGTAGTCTATAGTAATCTTGCCGCCTTTTTCTTTTGGCTCTATAGACACTCTAGTACCGAGCGCACTTGCGAGGCCTTCTTCCATATCAATAACTTCTGGAGTCATCATTGTGCTCTTTTTACGGACTTTTTCGAAAGCAATTTTTCTACTTATCTTCTCAGCTTCTCTTACTGTCATTTTTCTTATCATCATCTCCTTGAATAGCGTCATCATCTCATCTGGTCTATCTATAAGCATGAGTAGTGGTCGAGTGTGACCTTCTGAGATCTTACCCTTAGTTAGAGCATCTAATATGTCTTGAGGTAACATGAGTATACGTACAGTATTTGATATATACTCACGGCTCTTGCCTACCTTCTTACTTATATCAGCCCAAGTGATGTTGAATTCGTCCGCAAGACGCCTATAAGCCATAGCCCGCTCGACAGGATTAAGATCGTCACGCACTACGTTCTCGACTATAGCGAGCTCGAGCTTCTCTCTATTATCGTCACCCACTCTTATAACGCACGGCACCTGTGCTAGACCTGCTATCCTGCTCGCTCGCAGCCTTCTCTCCCCTGCTATTAATTGATAGACGACATTAATGGATCCATCATCTTGATGATCCTCCATACGTGAGACAATGAGAGGCTGAAGTATGCCGTATTGCCTGATGCTATCTGCCATCTCAGTGAGAGCTATGGGGTCAAATTCTTTACGCGGCTGATAAGGATTAGGTGCTATCTTATCGAGCTCTAGCCAGTATATTGCTTTTTCTATTGTTGCTGCCATATTTTTAATTATTTTCTATTATGCTTATTCTTGGCTCAAGATTATTCATCAGATACTTTTTGATAAATTTGGTATCATCCTCTAGTCCGTCCATTCTATTTTCTAAATTATTTACTTTGTAATCTATCTTTGTAACTTTAATATCTAGACTTTTAACTCCATCTCTAAGCTCATTTATCTGATCTTGATATATTCTGTTATCATCTCTCATATTTTCCAAAAGAACTTCTGTTCTATTTATTATCCTATCTTCCATCTCCTTATTTTCAATTCTAATTTCACTTATAGACTTTCCTACAGCCACATTAACAGTGTCTTCTATTAATATCTTAGTACTTTTTGCAAAATCATTCAAAAACTTTTGAATGTCTACTTGCTTCTCCTCTACATTGTTTGAAGTTTTTTTCTTTACTGTTTTCGTAGCTGTTTTCATATTCATATTATAGCATATCTAGGATTTTATTTTAATTTAAATTGTTAATAATTTTAGATTATAAGATTTTTTTTAGTACTTGACATTCGCTTATTATATTGCTATATTATATCTGATCTTCAAACTAGCCAACAACGTTCCAAGGAGGACAACATGGCAACTATGGCATTTGAAACGGGTGTACCTTTCAGGTTCAGGTCAGGATATGGATTGTGCTTGAGGTCTGGCAGATGTCTCATCATTACCGGGAGTAATGATGATGGATATCACGTCAGCACAAGAAGAGAGATCCCAAATGATGTACAGTTAGTTACGGAAATGGGAATCCCAGGCGACATCTACCTCGCATTTACTGTTGCCAGGATCTTGATTGCTGAATGAGGGATTTGAGAAATTAAAAAGGGTAGCATAATCTGCAACTCGCCCGCGGCACAATTGTGTCGTGTAGCATATTCCACTCCCGAGATGATACTCAAATCAGTATAGCATAATTAGAATTTTTCAAATAATTTTTGTTTAGCTTTT
>JANNCJ010000055.1:0-9158 GCA_031386485.1 bacterium | reverse complement strand
TCAGGCCTCACCCCCGACCCCTCTCCCAAGGAGAGGGGAGAGGAATTCAAGGATTCATTAATCCTATCAACGACGCTTCTGAAATGAGTTTTAACTTCTTCATTTGAAAATCTTAATATATTAAAACCGTAATCAGTTAAGGTTTTACTCCGGTCTTCATCTCTCTCCTTTTGTGAATTATGAATCTCTCCATCTATCTCTATTATTAAATTATGTTTTAATGATACAAAATCCACAATAAAATTACCAATTACATGCTGTCTTCGGAAATGTTCAGAAGGAAAATTATCTTTTAAAATATTCCACATTAACTGCTCTGATTCAGTCGGACTCTTACGCATCTCTACAGCTCTAGTCTGCAATGACTCATAAGTCTTTATATCAGAAGTATAATACCCTGGGTGCTGTTCCCCTCTCCTTGGGAGAGGGGCTAGGGGTGAGGCCTGGGTTTGTGGATTGGGGTCGGGGGAGAGGCCTGGATTTTGGGGTGAGGCCTGTATACCTGGGGAGGGGATGTATTTAACCCTAAACTCCACCTCACTCCCCTCACTTCTCCCTATCCAATTCTTTTGTGCTGTCTTGATATGCTCTGGCCAGAGGGTAAGAGTATCGAGATCATCTATAAGTCTATCCGCATACTTAGTGATGGCTAGATTCCACTGTCTTAGAGGCTTCTTCTCCACTATCGTTCCACATCTCTCACATGCATTACCCTCAAGGTCCTCATTAGCAAGTCCAGTCTTACATGACGGACACCAATTAATAGGCTCGAAGCTCTCATAAGCGAGCCCCTTTTTATATAGCTGCTTAAATATCCACTGAGTCCACTTGTAGAATTTTGGATCAGTTGTACTTAGCTCTCTATCCCAATCATAATCTAGATTAATCTTTTCTAATTGCTTTTTAAAGTTAGCTACATTCTTCTCAGTCTGAGCTTTGGGATGTGTCTTATTCTTAAGTGCGAACTGCTCAGCAGGTAGACCAAACGCATCCCAGCCCATCGGGTGTACCACATTATAGCCATTCATCTTTTTGAATCTACTATATATGTCTGTCGCGATATATCCCTTTGGATGCCCCACATGCAGCCCCTCACCTGATGGATATGGGAACATGTCTAAGACATAGATATTGTTACTATTAGAATTGTTATCTTTCATCTATCAAGTATAACAAAAATCTACTTTTATGCAAAGTAGATTTTGTGACACTTCCCTCCCCTTGCCTTGCGCCCTCGAAGCTTCACGCGAAGGGGCGGGAGAGGGGCTAGGGGTGAGGCCTGTACCTAATTATAACTCGGATTCTTTAATGGATCTATAGTCCTCTTAAAGCAAGTATACTTGGCATCATGATTCCAATTTGGATTCTTAGTGTAGCCGTCAAAGTAAATTGGCTCATAATATCTAGTCATACTAGGAGACAAGCTCTTAACTCCAAGCTCATTACTAGCATCCCAGCCTGTAATAGATTGATCAACGCCGTTCTCATCATAGGCCCTTACTGTCTCGAAGGTAGCGCAAAGCTCAAAGACTGCTTTAGTTGGTATCTCGCACTTAAGCGTAGACACATCGTAAGTAGTACCAGAATACGCATTCTGATTAGGGAAAGGAATAGGTCCAAAATTATTATAACTACTAAATTTATTCGGATAGAATGTGGCGCATTTCTGTCCGGTAGCCTTCTCCATTACGCTATTCTCTATTATCTTATATTCATAGCTACTCGAATCACGCGGATCTTTTGGAAGAACGAATCCATAATTAAATCCGTCACCGCTAAGTGCTGCTGTATTAGCTGGTAGAGTTTTATTCTGCTGCCAGATAGTAAGTACTTGTTGTTGTATATTTGAGAGATCTGTGAGTCTCTTCTCGTCAAATCTAATCATTCTTATCTTGGTTGGTGAGCCTAATATGCTAACACTATATACTACTGATCCGATCACAGCAATAAGACTGAGCGCTGCGAAGATATAAGGAACATTTGACTTCTTAGCATAATCTCTCTTAAGAGTATAATAATTATAGACAAAAAGAGCGATAGCAATTATGGTGACTGCAAGCACCTTATAGCCAAATGCAGCTCCAAGCTCGCCGCCAAGATACTGATAGATAATGCTAATGAGTGATCCTATAATAAATAAAGCAGAGACTCCTACGATAAAGTAATTAACATATCTCATCGCTGGCATCTTTGCTCTCTCTTGATTTTCTTTAAGATTTTTAGATTTATAAAAAGCAAGAGCGAGATATATAGGAAACGCGACAAGTATTATAGATACTGCCATCCTCACGTCATTATTAAGTAATGTGTCTGAGTAATAATCATTAACCTTGAGCACATCAACAAATTTCTTATCTATAGCTGAGAAAATAATCGAGATTAGAGAGGTAATGCTAGTGACTAAGAATAAGAATAGTCCGAGGTCTATAGAAACTTCTTTTAAAGTCAGTGAGTTAGTGTCACCTGTATTCTTAACACTTTTAACTATAAAGTAAACTATAGCTACTAATATAGCTAGCGGTATTGTAAAGGCCAAGATGCCAAATAAAATATACATAAATTTGTTTTATTATCGGATAAAGCTATTGTAATTTTTACCCAATTGTAGTATAAGTATAGTATGAATACCCTAGAAAGTAAAGCCCTCAAAATATCCAATTCTATCGGGTCTGTGCCTTCACTTATTATACATACTATCTTTTTCTTTTGTGTTATCGGGTCTACATTTTTTGGAGTTAATTTAGAAAAGGCTTTACTTGTCCTCACTACTGTGGTCTCACTCGAAGCAATTTATCTTTCTATATTTATACAAATGACTGTGAATAAAAATACTAAAGCGCTAGCAGTTGTAGAAAAGGATATAGACGAAATACAAGAAGATGTCGAGCAGATACAAGAGGACGTGGACGAGATACAAGAAGATGTGCAGGAAGTAGCAGAAGATGTAGAAGAGATACAAAAGGATGTCGAAGAAATCTCAGAAGATATCGGTGAGGTAGCAGATGACTTAGACGAAATACAAAAGGATGTAGAGAATATAGAAAAAGATATAGATACCTTACAAGAAGAGGAAGCAAAATAAATATTAGTCCTCTTTATCGCCCTTAAAGAATCCAAGCCCGATATTAACTAGCGATAATAACACTGCGAAAATAACATAGTTAAAGAATCCAGTTATAGAGAAGCTATCAAGTATCTTATCTGCTATCCAGATTATGAATGCATTTATCACGAGCGAAAATAATCCGAGAGTAACAATATTAATAGGAAGCGTGACTATCTTAATAATAGGCTTGACGACTAAGTTAAGAGCGCCGATAATAATTGAGATTACTAATATGTTAATCCCCTTGTCTAGATAAGTATTACCCACCACATCTATACTTGGTAAAATATAAAACACTATCCCGACTGCTAATGCATTAATTAAGAAATTTTTGATCATATGTTTATATTATAATTATACACCTAAGTTAATTAAATACAAGAGAATTATTCTATCTTGCAAAAAGTATTGGTGCATGCCTCCTCAACCATCCCTTCTTAGCTCTCTTAGCTGCAAACATAGAATGATCTGCTTCTTTTTTTAATTCTTCCAATTCAAATTTATCTATGGTATTCCCTATTGCATAGCCAGAAGATAAGGAAGGTACAATAGTTAACATTTTACCTTTATGAGTAATAGTAACGCCTGACTCTAGTAATTTATTCATTCTCGCTAGCCACCCCTTATACATTTCTAATGCCTCAGCTTCGGTAAATACTTTACCCGCTTCTGGTATAAGCGCAGCTAAAAATTCATCTCCTCCAACCCTAGAATCAACTGCTAAAATGTCATTTGGGGTACGACTATCTTTACTTTTTCTTGATGCTGCATAAAGAGCTCTACCCATCTCTTTAATTACCAAGTCCCCCACATCATGGCCATACTTATCATTGATTTTTTTAAAAAAATCAGCGTCTAAAAAGGCTACGCAAAAATATCCAGTCTCTCCTTTATCATCACAAATTTTTTTATACTCACTAATCTTGATTTTTGCATTTTCGTCAAAGCCTATTTTGTTGTATAGCGAAGGGACCATATTATCATGTTCTAGCTTTCTTTTTAATTCCAAATTCTTCCCTAGAAATTCTGCATTTTTACCAGATATATCACCAATCTCTTCATATGATTTGCTTAATTTAGCATCACTTGTTACGGTATCTACTTTAATATTTCCATTTTTTAAAAACTCAACTGGAATAAATGCTCCTTCTTTCATACATAAATTATACTACACACTTTACAAAACTCCAATAGAAGATTTAACTTTTAACATCTTACCCTCAGCGACTAATTTTGCTTTCTCTTTGCCAGTGTTTAAAATTATAGCAAGCTCAGACTCATTATTAACAATATTATTATAAATCTCGTCTTTACCCTCTCTCCACTTCATTATACTTTCTAATAATTCTTTCTTGGCCTCACCATAGCCATAAGGGTGGCTTTCAGATGAGTTTGTTAATTTATTTCTCAGAGCCATATTTTCTTCGCTCGTTAAGAAATGCTTATGTATATTATAAATATTATTAGTATCTGGGTCCTTACTCTCATCGGGAGTCTTACTATCTGTAACTATGCTCATCACCTGCTTCTTGACCTCCTCGTCACTACCAAATAGGGCTATGACATTACCCTTACTCTTACTCATTTTCTCACCGTCAATGCCTGGGATAATCGCCACCTCCTCCTTGATATACTCAGTCGGTAGCTTCATATCCTCCACTCCCCAAGCACGATTATAAAATCCCGCTATGTCACGAGCATACTCTACATGTTGCTTCTGATCCTTCCCGACCGGTACTAGGTCAGCATCATAAAGTAATATATCTGCAGCCATGAGTACAGGATAAGTAAAGAGTCCGACATTGACCTCTTTATTCTTGGCTTCATGATCTTTGTAAGCATGAGCACGCATGAGGTATGGCATAGTCACCACATTATTAAGTATCACCGCGAGCTCTGCATGCTCGCTGATGTCAGACTGCTTAAATAGGGCACACTTAGTAATATCTAATCCGCATGCTATATAAGCGGCTATTAGCTCTCTTATATTCTGCTCCATCTCTAACTTATTTTTAACAGTAGTGAGAGCGTGCAGGTCAGCGATAAATATAAATGACTCGTACTCGCCGCTATTAGAGAGCTCAATATTCTGCTTCATAGCTCCAAAATAATTACCAAAATGTAATCTCCCACTCGACTGTATACCACTGACTATTCTCTTTTTCATACTCGAATTATAACATGAAATTTAAATAATAGAAAAATAAATTAATTACTTATTTACCCCTGCTACATTCCCGCCACATACCCTGTCGTCCAGCAGAGTTGGAGGGAGTAGCCGCCGGAGGGGCGGGTGATGTTAAGTAGATCTCCGGTCACGTGGAGATTCTTTACTTTCTTTAGCGACATATTGTCAAAGTTGACCTCACTCACACTCACTCCGCCGTCAGCTATGATCGCTTTATCCATACCCATGAGACCAGTGATATTAACTTCTAGATTTTTAAAGACATTCACCATCTTCCTCCTCTCATCTTTCTTTATGCTATTAACCTCCCTCATTATATCAATACTACTTAATGGATTCTCAGTATCCAAGAATATATTATTTAGAATATTCCCAGCATAAATATCATTAAGAATATTCTTAAGAGTCTTATTCTTATTATTGTCAAAAATATTAATGAGATAATCGTCGAGCCCCTTCTCGTCATAAGCCGGGAATAGATCTATCTTCATCACCACCTCACCCTCATGACACCAGTCACTAATCTTCTTAGAAAGATTAATTATAGTGGGGCCGGAGAGTCCAAAGTGGGTAAATAAAATACGATTGGCCCCACCCCTTCCGCCTTCGGCACCTTCCCCATAGGAAGGACCTGATACAGCTGCATCCAGTGCTTCCCTTGGGGAAGCTCCTCGAAGAGGTGAAGGGGTTTGGGTTGGTTTTATCACCTGCTTCTTAATCCCATCTACATAAAATGTGAGCTTGATATTTTGTAAACTTTTACCACTTTGATTCTTTATCCAATTATTCGAAACAGAAACGGGGACAAGAGAGGGGTTAAAAGTGTCTATTTTTATACCTATTTTGGCTAAAAGTTGAAAAGCAAATCCGTCACTACCCGTCTCAGGGTGACTCATGCCCCCAGTACTAAGTATAAATTTCTTAGCATACAACTCCTCACTCTTACCTTCACTATTTATTATTTGTATATACTCTACTTTATTTTCTTTTAAAATAAACTTTTCTATTTTAGTATTTAATTTTATTTCTACTTTATTATCAACTAACTTCTTATGCATAGCCTCAAATACGTCGAGTGCTTTCTCGCTCACTGGGAATGCGCGTTTTCGGTCTTCCACCTTAGTCTCGATCCCAATAGATTTAAAAAATTCTATAGTATCAAGAAGTCCAAACTTTGCAAATGGAGAGAATAAATATTTCTTAGCTTGACCATAATGAGACAATAATTTATCCACCTCATACTCAGCATTATATATATTACATCTACCCCCACCAGTTATTTTAAGCTTCTTGCCAAGCTCACTATTTTTCTCCACGATCAATACTCGCTCCCCCTCTCTAGAAGCGCTAATCCCCGCCATCATCCCACTCGCCCCACCCCCTATGATTATAGTGTCGTAGATCTTGTCAGTCATAATATTTAATACATTATAGCATGAGTCTTGCTTATAATTTAATTTAATTTTGAAGAGACTTTAGATACAACTCAAAGTCATTTTTCATTTTACTGTTACTCATTTATAATTTTTTCGTCAATCCACACATCTTCTTTTAAACCTTTAAAACCCTCTTGATAAAATCTTGTGCCATGTGGTAAGCTCAAAAATTTAAACAATTCTGGCCTAGCTTCTAATACATGTCGTAAATGAACAGTTTTTATGTTTTCAATATTTCCGTCGAATTTTTCATCAGTAAGCCACCAGCCAGTCATGTGCTCTGGAGAATTATATCTTACACCTTCAACAGGCAGGCCCTGCAATACACCATCAGAAACAGCTACAAGCCTATCCAGCTCCAGATCACTTTTATTTTCATTTATTATGCTCAAGGTATTTTTCATAATATTATTTTTTTCCTCTAAGCGATGAGCTCACTTGCCCACCTTGTATCCTGCTGCAATTAATACATTGTGGGTAAAGACTTTGTGGTAAATTATCTTTATTTAATGCTGAAATGGGCTGATGATCTGGAACAAAATTATCTGACTTTGTATTTGGAGACTTAGAGCCACAGGTATGGCAACCAGAATTTTTGCCGATTTCATTCACAGCATCTCTCTCACTCTTTGTAAAGTTTCTAGCTGAACTTCTAGCGCTTATAGAATCTGCGGAATACTTACCTATCTCAATAGCATTAATCTTTTCTGATTTAGGTAATTCTTTTTTAATCACCTCAAATACTACGCTCTCCACCTTCTCAGCTTTCGCCACTCCTCTACTCACCCTAACCCCCATGCCAAACCCAGTACTGAATGGTGTGAATGCTCCTCCAATATCAGCAAGTAGTGCTAGGCCGTCTGTTTTGGCTTCATCGTAGTTACCATTGTATAAGTTGTAAGCTCCGGAACCAATATCATATGCTATGAATCCTACATCTGCTACTGTGTCTATTATGTTCCCTGTCGGATCTGTATAATGAACGGGGTTATTTCTTACATATGAGTAAGCATTCAGATCTTGAGGATTAGCTAATAATGATTTTACATTATTAGATACATTGCTGTCTGAAGATATAAACACCCCATGATTAGCTTGTAGGTATCTAGCATTAGCATAGATTAGATTAGATGAGTCTTGCTGATGATTGGTATACCCTCTATTACTATTTGTATTACCTTCTTTATTTAATGACCCATAGGAAGTATAAGTTGATGTGCTTATAGTGCTTCCTGTATTATATTCTAACACTTTTTCTATACTATTTAGATGATCTGTGATGAGTATGTGTATAGAAGTCGTGTGAGTAGGCGTAGTAGTTGCACTCGCGATGGTGTTAATGGCAGTAGAAATATCTTTACTAAGTGTGCCTTCTTGGTCTAAGATTAATTGAGTTTTTGTTAATACATTAGCTGGTATTCTTGGTGATATCCTTGGGGGTGTTCTAGGTGGTAATCTTGGTGGAGTAGGTGCTGCGACAGGTGGTATGATAGATCGCTCTATGCTTAGTATTGGCTTAGATCCTAAGTTAATAGCATAACTAGTAGTAGAGCCTGTATCTTGTACCCAAGAGCTAGGAGTAAAGAGTCTACTCTTAAGCGTACTACTACTTAAAGTGGTAGAAGAGAAAGTGAGTGAGAGTAATCTGTTACCCTCTGAGTCATAGTAATACTTAGAAGTAGTGGCTCCCCTTTTTATCTCACTTAGCCTATCTAAACTGTTAAAGGTAAATGAACCATACTCACTACTCGTAGAGAGTCTGCCACGCTTATCATAGCTCATAGTATTACTTGCTACACCTATTGGCGCGTGAGACAAATTTGTACCATAAAGATAATTTACTCCTCCATTAGTTAATATCTTTCCTGTCGGGCTATAAGCGTAAGACTCAGCTATAATTGTGCTGGTGCTATTTCTCACATTACCCTTCTCTACTTGTCTTAGTCTTGAGAGCTCGTCGTATGTATATATAGTATTCTCAAATTTTTTATCATCATCTTTTAAAATGCTTTTAATTCTTGACAGCGTGTCATAAGAATATGATGAATTCTAAAAAGTTATAAAGTCACCGGTAGTGAATACAAAATTACTCCTCTCGACATCAGGATATGGTATGCCACTAATAAAAGCATTTACTTTATAGTAATATTTAGTATTTGGAGTTAGTCTCTTGCCAATGTAGTCGCTATTTTTAAATGTAAATATTACCCCATTACCACCATTGCTACCAAGATCGACATTACTATATTTATCACTATATAGATACCCCACAGTAGTGCTGGCATAATTTGTACTCGTTGCTACAGTTATAGTAGCTGATTTCAAATAATACCCCCAACCTTGTGGTATCATATTAGACCCGTCCCCAAATAACTTTTTACATCACACTCAAATCACTATTCATAATTAGTCTATACTTGTTTCAAAT
>JANNCJ010000054.1:0-1931 GCA_031386485.1 bacterium | reverse complement strand
TTATACAGGACATACGTATAACCAGAGTACTGACTTAATCTATGCACATGCTAGATATCTTAATACTAGTAATAAGCTCTGGCTAAGTCATGATCCATACAGTATAAATAACTTCACTGACGCTAAGTGGCTAATGAATCCTCAAGCTCAGAATAGCTACTCTTATGCTAATAATGATCCAGTTAATAATGTGGATCCGGATGGGAAGTTCGCAATCTTTCTACTTCCTCTTGCGGCATACGGAACAGAAATTGCTGGCTCAGCAGCATTTATAGCTTCTCTGCCGTATATAACTGCTCAAATGTCTGACTCTAAGGATGTTATTTCAGATCCTAAAACTTCATATTTGAATAAAGCACTAGCAGGATTTAGTTTCATTCCATCCGCAGGAGTTATTAGCAAAGAGTTGTCATTGGGTGCAGGCGCTTCAAAGTATTTTACAGAGTTTGAAGGGTTATGGAGTCGAGGTTTGAAGTCAAATGCTTACGAAAATCTTGTTTACCACTTTGAAAAGCACGGAAAACAATTAAAAGTAAACTTAAGTGCTGAGTATTTAAAGATGTCCAGAGATTTTGTTAATTCAAGCATAAGCAAAAACACTCAAGCAAAGATTGATGGTGATAATGTTATTAGGGTATATGATTCAGCATCAAAAATTTTTAGTTCTTTTAAAATTACAGACCAGGGCTCTGTCTTACTTAAAACTACATTTCTTAAAGAAAAAAATGGTCAAAACTACTTTAATTCGCAACCAGGAAAATCAATCAACCTTTCAGACCTCTTTAAGAGGGAATAAATATATGAATGAAAAATATACGTGCCCAGCATGTGGCTATAAAGTTTTTAATGAAAGTCCGGGCTCATATGATATTTGCCAAGTTTGTCTCTGGGAAGATGATATATCTCAACTAAGATTTCCAATGTCAGAAGGTGCAAATGATACAAACCTAAAAGATTATCAGAAATTAATCATAGATAAAAGCATCCCGATAAGTAATACTCAAAAGTTTTCAAAAGATAAAGAGTGGAGAATAATAAACTTAAACGATAATTTTGAAAAATTTGAAAGTGGAATTAATTATGGCGAATCTTATCCAAAAAATAAAATTGAATTGTATTATTGGAAGTCAAAGTAACCAGGTATAATTAAAATTAAATTTTAAAAAACATTAATATATGACAGACCAATATTATAATCCAAAATGGAAAGCTCCATTTCCGAAGAGAAACCCAGACATGACATTTCAAGTTATCTTAAAAATGAAATTTGAAAGTGATGAAGATAATAATTTAATAAAAGATAAAATTCAGGTATGGATTGATGAGGTTTGGATGCCAAAGAATTTATTCTGGGAAGGTGTTGTATATAAAGCAGATGGAAGTAAATGCGATAAAATTGATGAATACCACAAAGACTTCTCAGCACCTCCAACCGTTTTAAGTTGTGACAACAGAGAAATACAAATTCTTTTAAAAGGCCAGCCAACAGATTATTATTGGAAAGATTGGGTTGTTTATAAAATAATGCCCGACCTTAAAAAAGAGTTTCCTGAAGTCGGAGACTTTGTAAGTCTAAAAGATTATGATGAAATCTAATATTTAAACTAAATTAAATGATATAATCATAAGATGATATATAATAGCTGCAAATTTCTAAGCGTACCAATGAGTCTAAACACCCTCACAACCAACCCTCTAGCTTCCACTACAGAGCTTATACTCACCAATGCCTGGGGAAACAGAACCCTGAATAACTATAAAGAAAACTCTACTTTATCTGCTACAATAGGTTATACAGGACATACGTATAACCAGAGTACTGACTTAATCTATGCACATGCTAGATATCTTAATACTAGTAATAAGCTCTGGCTAAGTCATGATCCATACAGTATAAATAACTTCACTGACGCTAAGTGGCTAATGAATCC
>JANNCJ010000006.1:0-3148 GCA_031386485.1 bacterium | reverse complement strand
GAAGAACTGTGCATACTTGGCACGCATTGGTATATTACTATGTACTCATACATGAAAGTAAACTTCTTCTTGCAGTGACTACTGCAACTGTTTTACTAGTTGCAGTATATATGATATCATATATTTAAAGTATAGAGTATTATAAACTCTTCTTATTATTAACAGGAGAGATTAGGTGATAGAGGGGGTTATTGGTATAATTATTATTATATGCCACCAATAATGCCAACACAAAGCAGTCATGTAGCAGCTCCAGAGGCCTTGAGCCAAGAAGAGCTTGAGAATCAAGAATTTTTGGCCATGCATAAGAGAGGAGACCAGAAAGAGATAGAAGGATATTATTCTAAAGTCTTAGTAGAGGCTGCACCACTTTTTGACTCTTATGCTGGAGTTATGCGCCCACAGTTTGAATTTACTACAGATCCTAGTATACGCACTGCCGCATTTTATATAGATCAGAATAATCAGCCTAGAGTAAAGATAAGTTATGACTATTTTAATGGTAAATTTTTAAAAGTAGATCCACTTAATAAATATCAAGCAGTGCACGAGTACTTACATGAGCTCACTCATTTCATGGATGACTCAGACTTCCAGAGAAGTCTGTCAAATAAATGCAATGAGTTGGCAAGTGTACTTGTAGACAAGCTGGTAGTCAAAATGAAGCAAAAAGGTGTACAGCTTACCAACGGCAAAGTCAGCAGATTGCAACAGCAGATATATGGATTTTATTTTAGTGGATACTATAATAGTATTTTAGATATTTTTGTAGACCATAATATCGCAACTCTGCCAGAGTACTCTTATGATTTGGCAAAAAATCCAAATTCTAAAAGTGAAGAAATTAAGAAGTTAAAAAGAAGGGTTTTATTTAAAGAGAGAGATTTATCAGGAGATAACAAAGCGAAGTTTCGACCATATAAATTTAGCAGATCAAGTATTAGCTCGACACAGTACACTTTATTTTTATTAAGAGGAGAAGGTTTACCAGAAGAAGGCATGAGAGTAACAGAAGATGTGCAGGAAGCCTTAAGTAAATCTTATAAAATAAAATATCAGAGACAAGAAGCAAGGAGAGGGTTCGACGTACCGGTAGAAGTGGAGATGAATACGAAAGAAATGATAGACTCTCTCGCTAATCCAAACAGTGAAGCTGAGCTAATTGGTAACACTAGGGCAAAAAATTTAAATGGTAAAAAAGATACAAATATTAAGTATAGACACGAATATCTTGATACTACCTTACTGCCTACCTTTACTGAGTTACTAGAAAAGGATATGGAGGGTTTGCTCGAAGACTACGACCCCGCCAATGATGAGATGTTCGAAAAGTTAATGGAGATACTTAGCGTATGATTGCAGACATAGAGTCTCATAGCCCCGACTTTATCCCTGGTGAGGTCAAGGAGTCATATGGCAAGTGGTATGAGGGTGAGATGAAGAAGGCGAAAGACCTGAAGACTTGGGCTGAGCAGAATAAAGTATCCGAAGATGTAGCAGAGCGAGTCATAGCAGCCAAGCGTGATGTCGCATTCTATGTGAAGAGGCTAAGCGAATTGTGGAGGAGAATAACGACAGGTAGAGGTAGTGATATAGAGAGCGTGAAGACTGGAGGACACAAAAGTGGCACAGGCTTAGATGTCGACGCATTCATCAAGCAAGCTCCCAGCTGGCTGAGCGGTAACTATAATGATCTTAAAGTCATGAATCAAAGAGAAGCTATAGTAGCGCCAAGCGATAGACCTCTGCGTATAGAGATATCGCTAATGATAGATCAGTCGATTAGTATGGGTGAGGATCATAAATCAGAAAAGAATAAATTAGTAGAGAGGGTATCAATCCTGCTTAATGAGTCCATAGATGACTTTAACAGATTCCTCATGTCAGCAAGAGAGAGAAGTAAGAGCGAGCTGCACGCCGACACTGAGGTTATAGTATTTGGTAATGAGGCTGAGGTAGTGCAACCATTTAGATATACCAAGTCTGGATGTAGAGGTGCTGATGCGGATAGGAGGTCAGCTACTAAGGGTGTGATTAACTTTAACACATTTAAGCATATAGGCACACCAAGAGGATACACTTATGATAACGAAGCTTTAACTAAAGTGGAAGAAAGTATGACGCATCAAGAATTAGCTAGAATAAAAGAAGGTAAAACTTTAAAAATAGCATTTTTAATCACAGATGGTGGTAGCAGTAATCCCTCAGAGACTTTCAAAAAGATTGAGGAGCTGACAAGAAGAGGTGTGCAAGTCTTTGCTTTTCAAATCGGTGAGGTTAACGATGGAGAAAAAGTTACATTTGAAAATACTTGGAATAAAAGTAAAGATGGGGTAAAGAGAGGCTATGTCGTAGGAGAAGACTTTGGCTTACTACCTGATCTCGTAGCTAAAATGCTTGAGAAATATCTAGGAAATGTTAAAATATATAAATAAGTATGCCACCACCAATTATAGCTCCAACACATATAGCATCGAGATCAAATAGTACAGATCGTTATAAAGATTTTAGATTACAAGATTTATTAAGTATAAATGAGCCAGCAACTCTAAATAACATGAGTCATGTTGATCTAGACTCTTTAGTTAGCAGATTAGACTTTGTTCTAACTAGAGATACGATAAGCACACTTAGCGGTGAAGAGATGGCTAAGGTGCAAGTTTTAATTAAGCTTGCTAGAGATAAGTTAGCAGAATTTAATAAACTAAGATCAGAACGGATACAAGCTTCCAAAGACAGAGCCAATCAGAATAAAAAAAGTGAAGAGAGTGGGCTAGAACTTACAGAAGAAAAACTCACCCAAATCATGCAAGGTATTGAAACAATCATGACTAATATTTACCCCACATGGCCCAAAGGTAAGGGAAGTCAGCTTCACCCCAAAGACTACAACAACACAGAACTCTTAAAAAAGAACGCCAACAAATTCGGAGAATACTCCCTTAACCCAGAGACTTTACTATTACCATTTGTTAAAATGAACCCAGAGATCAAAGACATAACAACTGAGAAGTGGTACACAGATCTAAATGATAAGTCTAGAGCTAATGTAACTAAAGAAATACTTAAACATTATGGAGACAAATACTATCTACCAGGTCTAGAGTACTTTAAATACTTATCTGGATTAGATAAAGATAAAGTCCCC
>JANNCJ010000078.1:0-7126 GCA_031386485.1 bacterium | reverse complement strand
CTTCCCCTCCCTTCTCAATACGAACATAGTATAATGTAGGAATTAAAAACAAAAATTTAAATTTATGGAAGAAAAGATAAAGAAAAGGTCTCACTTTACTTTAGAAGATAGAATAAAGTTAGAGGCATTACTATTAGTTAAAATAAGATATAGGGATATATCTCCAGTATTAAAGAAGAGTATAAGTAGTATAAGTGTAGAGATTAAAAGAAATAGTATAGATGGTCTCTATTATGCAGAGAAAGCTAATCACAAAGCATATACCAGGAGATACAATACAAAGAAAGGTATGTGTAAGATAGTTGATTTAGAGCTTATGCCACACATTAATGAGAAACTGATAAAGAAGTGGTCTCCAGAGAGAATTTCTGGAGACTTAAAGATGAATAAGATGAATTATGTATCTAAGAATTGCATTTATAGATATGTAAATATATACAGTAAACAGAAATATCTAGTCTTCAAAGGTAAGAAGAGGACCATAAGTGTTAAGTATGAGAAAACCATTAAGGACTTAGAAAAGGTTAGAGTTGATATGAGACCACCTACACTCTGTAGTGGTCACTATGAAGGAGATTTCATCGTTTCTTCACATTCTAAGTATAGCTTACTTGTAGTAGTAGATAGA
Source organism: bacterium (assembly GCA_031386485.1). GTDB lineage: Bacteria > Patescibacteriota > Minisyncoccia > Phycocordibacterales > UBA5272 > JAUPVO01. The sequence goes on along the minus strand of JANNCJ010000078.1, from coordinate 6,498 downwards.
TATACTAAGTATACATATATAGAGCTGTTAGAAAATAGAAAACACGCAACTGTAATGCGTGCTTTCCGAAACATATTTAAGGGTGTTAAAGTTCTTACTCTAACACTAGATAATGATATATCATTTTCTAATTGGAAGCAATTAGAAAATGTATTTGATACCAAGATATACTTTACTTATCCTTATCATTCTTGGGAGAAAGGGTTAGTAGAAAATACTAACAGATGGATACGTATCTTTATTCCCAAGAAGACAGATCTTAAGATTATTACTAAAATACAATTACAAGAAGTTTTAGAGTTTCTAAATGAAGCTCCTAGACAAATACTTAATTACAAAACTGCTTCTATGTTATACTTTAGTTAGTTCGGATTGGAGGGTGTGGGGACTTCTGTCTGTCATCACTAACTTATACCATAATATAAACTCACTTGCAAGTAATTCGCATTTGTGATAGGATAACTACTAGATAATTAGGAATAAACATATGATAATCGGATTTTTAGGCAAAGGAGGGTCTGGCAAGACTACTCTCGCGACATTGTATACAAAATACTTACTTAGTAAGGGTAATCACGATATCCTTGCTCTCGACAATGATCATAATATGGATTTTAAATTTAACCTAGGCCATGAAGGTAATATGAATTGGATGGGACAAAGCCTTAGTGAAATCTTCGAAACAATAAATATTAAAAATACAAAAGATATTGTAGACATAGACGAGGAGCATCTCTTCTCACTTAGCCCTCTTGATGCACTAACAGAAAAATATAGTGTACAAATAAAAGAAAAGGATAGTACTAAAAATTTTAGACTTATGGCTGCTGGGCCGCATACTAGCGAAATGATGTATGGCAATATGTGCTCACATGGGCTCACTACTCCGCTTAAAGTCTATCTTCCTTTTCTCAAACTTAATGACCACGAGTACGTGATAGTTGACGAGAAGGCTGGTACTGATGGGGTAGGTACTGGGGTAACTACAGGATTTAACTTGGCTGTTGTTGTAGCCGAGTATACTACTCACGGGGTCAAAGCAGCTAAGCAAATTATCGATATGCTTAATTTTTACAAAACACCATACATAGTCTGCATTAATAAAATTAAGGGTAGTGATGATAAGAATAAATATGATCAAGAATTCCTAGAAATTAATAAAGATACACTAATTACTCACTTTACTTTTGGAGAAGAAGCCTACTCTCTCAAATTAAGCACAGAAACAAAAAAAGAATTTAAAAAGATATATGACTATACTCTTAAACTTAATGATGATAGGAAAGAGAGGACAAAAGCTAGAATTAATAAACAAAAGGAGTATAATGAGTCAAAGATTAAATAATAATAATTATGAAATACACTATCGAGTCTTTAATTGAATTGGTGACAGAAGCTGGGCTAAAGAATACCGAGCATAGACTAGCTGTACTGTCTAGAATCGCTAAATCTAAGACTCCAATAGCAGTACATAAAGTGGTCGAAGATCTGAAAAAGAAAAGTGGCATAGATCAAGCGACTGTGTATCGCAACCTAACACTGCTTGAAGAAAGTAAAATAATCAGAAGATTTGACTACAATCATGGGCACGCTCATTATGAGATGAATAATGAAGAAGAAGTACATAGATTAATATGTAGAACATGTGAGAATATGGAAAAAATAGCTGCTACATACTTTGACCTTGCCCTTAAAAAGCTGGCCAAAAAGAGTAGGAAATTTAAACCCTCAACCCTTACTAGCGTCTCAGTATATGGGCTATGCAAAAGCTGTAGCTAATAGTATAATAGTTATATGAATAGCGAGCAAGATCTCCAGCCCAAAATAATAAATGTTATTGGTGAAGTAAAACAGATAATATATCCTACTAGCTCAGACCTAACTATACCTGACTTTGTTATAGATCTTGAGGGTAATAATAAAGACATCAGATTATATTCTAATGGTTATAAGTACGAAGTTGGAGACAGAGTCTATGTAGAACACATAAAAGAAAGTGATGGTAGTGAATACTATAATGTAGGTGAGTATGTGAGAGGCGATGTTACGATAATAGCCATATTACTTTTTGTAGCTGTGACCACCCTTATATATGGTTGGAAAGGTCTAAAGAGTATGTTATCACTTATATGCACTATGGGTATAATTATCTTTGTGCTTGTACCCCTTACTCTCAAGGGATATAATCCGGTGCTTGTAGCCTCACTCATAGCTGTACCATTACTTTTTAGCGTAATGTTTATAACTCATGGCAGGAGTAGGATCACCTATGCTGCTATGCTAGGCTGCTTTATATCAATTATCATTACAGTCATTCTTTCGTATATTATTATAATTAAAGCTAAGATTACCGGCTTTGTAGACGACACATCTTCTTATTTATATTTTAACTCAAGTGGCAATATAGACTTTACCTTACTAGTTATAGCCAGCATCATTATTGGAGTTATAGGAGTTGTTGATGATGGAGCTATCACCCAAGCCCGCATAGTAGCTGAGCTCAAAGACCTAAACAAATCTCTCACAAATAGCGAGTACTATAAAAGGGCTATGAATGTTGGCAGGGATCACGCTGGAGCCATGATCAACACTCTAATACTCGCCTATACTAGCTCAGCACTACCACTACTGTTACTGTTCTATACTAGTAGCATAGATAAGACAGTCATAATAAATAAAGAAATAATTACAACAGAAATTTTAAGATCACTTATTGGCTCCATAGGATTATTATTAGCTATTCCCATTACAACGTATATTGCTGTTAAAATGATTAAGACTGGTGATAATGTTGATAGTCACTCACACAGCCATAGTAGCTCACATAATCACTAACTAAATACCCATCATTTTTTTATATATTTCTACTAATGTTACAGTATCAGCAAGCGCTGTGTGAGCTTTTTTGTTTTCGATTTTAAAAAGCGCAGCGAGTGCTTTAAGTGAGAATGATGTCGCTTGTGGTATATCATAAAGTCTCGCAAAGGCAATAGAAATGGTATCAAGTTTACCATAATGCATCTTATTCTCGACACCAGTTTTAACAAAGGCTTTACTCACAAAAGCATAATCAAAGGTCAAATTATGAGACACGAAAGTGGCGCCCTCTGTTAGCTTAGCGAATTCTCTGAGCGCAGACTCTAAATCGAGCGCAAACATCCAATCGACTTCATTATAACCATTGACCCTGAGCGCCTGATCCTCGGCCGCTTCTCTATTTGTCATCTTAATCTTCCAGTCTTTCTCTGCTATCACTTCAAGCTTTGGCCCTTTACCAGGTCTATCTACTTGTCTCACTAAGACCACTGCTAGCTCAATTATCTCATGCTTATCTGGGTCTAATCCACTAGTCTCAGTATCTATAAATGCCAGATTATGTGTCTTCATAAGAATTATAAACTATCTCTAACTTGTACTGTATATACTTCACTTATATTATTAATACCGTTACGCAAATATATTTTGCCGCCATTCACCCAATTAGTGTTATAGTAAATATTAAATAACCATCTATCGGTATTATTAATTATATCGATATTCCCTGGCTCATATCTCTCACTAACTTGAGAAAATGACTCATAGCCGCTACAGGTATTAGCACCTACTTTCTCTAAGCAGAAAAAAATGGGGTCTCTTCCGGTACTAGCTTTATAACTAAAATAGAGTGTGTTAACCGGAATTCTTTTTGTATAAAATATACCGCTTGTAGTCACAAGTGAATTACTTGTAAAATTAGTGGTAGTCGGAGCATTATAATTAGGAGCGACAAAAGATGTAGTACTTGTTGCTATGGTTGAAGTTGGAACTATGACGACATTAGGCGAAGTGTTGGTCTTAGCTACAGTAGATTTATTTGGAGTATTAGACGTAACTGCCTTTACCACTTTAACATTACTCGTGTTACTACTATAAGTTACGTTATAAGTGCCATTATAGGCAGCATTTATCTTAGATTGATCCCCGTTACATGAGAGACTCGCAATACTCGCTCTCGTATTAGGTCCTATATAGCCACGCTGATCTACGCCATGCCTCTTTTGCCACTCGAGTACCGCTGCCTCTGTGTTACGACCATAATATGATGTAGGCTGATGCTCCATGTATCCGTTATCTACTAAGAAATATTGTAGATTGTAAACTTGGGTGCCTTTAGAGCCAAAAGATAGGAAGCTAGTAAGTACAGTACATCTCGTATTTATATTATCATCACTCACTATTCCTTTTAGCGAATTATTATAATTATTATTACTTCCAGAGTTAGAATTTGGTATATTTACATTCTGCACTTGATTGTTGTCGACTACACTCGGATTACCATAAGAATCATCACAGGCAGAAGTAACAGTATTTGTGATTATGCCTTCACCAAGAAATGAAAGATAATAATCATACGCACTTCTCTTGCTTGTAGTATCAAGAGCAGCTTGCTCTAACTTAAAAGTAACATCATCTAATATATTATTATTAAGTCTAGAGGAGAGACAGTTATTAGCAGCGACTTCCTTATTATTTAGTATTATCGCTTCTTGTTGATTGCGTGGTATATTATTAATTATAGACATATACGCTCTGGTAGACTGTATGAGAGCGCTTTGCATACTTTCTGTTAAGCTGTATTTGTTAACAAGCCCGTTAATAATAACAGCGACTTCTCTAGATATATCTGCTGGTATAGCTTGTGCTGACAACTGTGTATTAACAGTGGGTGCTGTATAAAACCAATTATTATTACTAATTGACCCGACTTGAGAAAGCACAAGTGTTGAAGTTATAATTAACCCACTCAAAATATATGCAACTTTTTTAATCATATAACCAGTATAACCAATTCTTAACAAATTTACTAGAGTTACTCTCCACAGTTGTGGTATTATTGGTTCTGACAAAGGAGCTAGTCGAGCTCATCATCGGCGTAGGTGTGCTTATCTTTATTATCTTATCCTCTGGCTTAAGGGATTTATAATTTTTAACTTGGGATTTGGCTATAGGCTTTACTATTTTTGTAGTAGAGCTTACACTTAATTTTGGAGTGCTGCTTGCTATAATATTAATGTTATAGAGTGATAAGCTTTTATTGTAATTATAGTCAAATACTAAAGTGTTATAGGCAGTGAGTAATTTTACATTATTTATAGTGCCTCCATACCCTGATATATTACCGTCTATCGTTATCGTTTTATTAGCTGGTAAGATAAGTCTTCTCGATAATTTAAATATACCCTGATCAGACGAAATCTTAAAGCCACCAATGTCTATATCTTCATCGCTTTTATTATACAATGATACATATTCGCTTGTTACTTCTCTGATCTCCACTTGTGGCTTAGTGACATTGATCATAATCCTTTCTACACCATAAGCACTCGGCGTTGACCCCTCCACAAAGGCAATGTATGTACCCTCTCTATAATATCTATGCGTAGTGGTTGCGCCTGTACCCTCACCACCATCTCCAAATGACCAGTATATATTAGCGTTTAGAATATTATCCTTACTGTCTACAAACTTCACAAAGAATTCTGCCTCAGATCCTAGAGCCACGTCCATTTCTTTTGGTACTAACATCTTGATATTACCCAATCTATATGTACCACTACTGTATCCCGTATTATAGACTATGGTGGATGTGGTTGACGTGGTAGTAGCTGCGCTCTCAATCGTGACTTCTTGCATAGTAGAAGAAGCTCCAGGGCTAGCCATAAATGGTAACCATACATTAACTATATAATTAAGTGTACCCCCTGTGCCACTACTTTTGTCTACGGGTGTATAAGCTATAGAGCTTTCTGTTATACCATTTACTTTTAACTCTAATAACTCTCCGGCGTTAAGAAGTGAGAAGGCTGAGTCATATAGCTTACCGGTATAATTCGGATACAATATCATAAAGCTTGCCACATTATCTGCTATCACTGCATAGTCGCCAGCTTGCAATATGCTACCATTTAGATTAGTGTAAGAAGTATGTACATTGATGCTATGATTAATATTTGACTCGAATAATTTATAATTTGTAATGTCCAATTCTCCTATACCATTATTATAAACTTCGACCCATTCATTACCAGTATCACTACCATTAGGATCGTACATAATCTCAGAGAGGATAAGAGCATTTGTTGTGATAATAAAACTTAACACACTCATAATCAGCGCTAATAACTTATTTACAATACTTAACATAATAATCTAAATTATATTCTCCAAATCGCATTAATACAAGTCTAGACTATTATGGATTGCAGGTGGAGATTATTATCTATTAATTCTCTAAATCCATTATCTTCTCAAGCTCTTCTTTGCTTGTATATTGACGAGATTCATAATCTATAACTTTATTGTTTTGATTTAAAGGTGTTTCTTTATCAACTTCATCTTTTAACTTGATCGCATTACTAAGTGCGTCACGAAGCGAGTTATTTGTTTGTAGGTTTACTTTTATATCAGTTTTAATTTCTGATTTTAATTCTGGCTTTACTGGGCTCTCAGCTACTTTTG
>JANNCJ010000076.1:0-2922 GCA_031386485.1 bacterium | reverse complement strand
GTGCATTATTTCGTATCATATTATGATTATTATCAGCCAGAGGCTTATATACCGACAACTGATACTTATATCGAAAAGGACGCGAGTATCAATGAAGAGATAGATAGGCTAAGGCATGCAAGTACTCAAGCGCTTCTTACTCGTAGTGATGTGATTATCTGCGCGAGCGTGTCATGTATATACGGACTCGGTAGCCCCAAAGAATATGAGAAAGTAAATATAAGATTGCAAGTTGGTGATAAGATAAATAAGACTGAGCTGATGCAAAAGTTCATTGCCATTCATTATGAGCGTACCAATGCTGATCTCTCACCAGGTACATTCAGAGCCATAGGTAATAGGATAGATATCATGCCTATCTCAGAGACCAATATGATACAGATAGAATTTAACAATACTAGTATAAGTAGACTTGCCCTCACTGATGCTGTCTCGATGAAAGAGCTGCGACTATGTGATGATTATTTTATTTTCCCGGCTAAGCACTTTATAAGTGATGAGAATACGAGAGAGAGGGCGGTAGTTGATATTAAGCATGAGCTAGATGAAAGATTAAAAGAATTTGAGATAGAGGGTAAGATATTAGAAGCTGACAGATTAAAGAGAAGGACTACTTATGATATAGCAATGATAAAGGAAGTTGGCTTTTGCCAGGGTATAGAGAATTACTCAAGAATATTATCGGGCAAAATGCCAGGCGAGCCACCTGAGACACTCATGTCATACTTCCCTCATGACAAAGATGGCAGACCAGAATTTTTAACTGTGATAGATGAGTCGCATGTGACTCTCCCTCAGCTTAACGCCATGTATGCTGGAGATCAGAGTCGTAAGGGGACATTAGTAGAGTTTGGATTTAGACTGCCGAGCGCTAAGGATAATCGCCCGCTTAAATATGCAGAATTCGAAGAGAGAGCCGGTCAGACTATATATGTGAGCGCAACTCCAAGCAAGTATGAGAGAGAAGTAAGTGATGTGATAGTCGAGCAGATAATAAGGCCGACAGGGCTTGTAGACCCACTGCTATTTGTACGTGGTGTTAGAGAAAATCCCCCTTCGCATGAAGCTACGGAGGGACAAGTAAGATACAAGGGTCAAGTCCATGACTTCATCGACGAATGTGTAAGTGAGATCAAGAAGGGTGGCAGAGTGCTCGCGACAACGCTCACTAAGAAGATGGCTGAGAGTCTGAGTGAATATCTTATAAGCAAAAATTTGAAAGCTAAATACCTTCACAGTGATATCAAGACTATAGAGAGGATAGAGATATTAACAGCACTTAGAAAGGGAGAATTCGACGTCTTGGTCGGAGTTAACTTACTACGTGAGGGACTAGATCTCCCCGAGGTGACGCTAATAGGAATACTTGATGCTGACAAAGAAGGCTTTCTCCGTAGTGAGACATCACTCATACAGACTATTGGTCGTGCTGCGCGTAATGTAGGCGGGCGAGTCATTCTCTATGCTGATAATATGACAGGCTCACTCGAGAGAGCAATGGGGGAGACTGAGAGGAGACGTGACATACAGCTCGCGTATAACAAAGAGCATGGTATCACTCCGATAACGATCAAGAAAAATATTCATGATATCACAGAAGACATTAAGAAAGATAGAGAGCGAAGTGTGAGCGAGGAGCTCTCTAAAGACAAGAAGCTTTTTGCCAAGAATCCTAATAAGCTCATCACTCTCAAAGAAAAACAAATGAAAGAAGCGGTCAAGATACTCGACTTCGAAACGGCCGCTATCTTGCGTGACGAGATACTTATACTCAAAAATAAAATGAAAGAATAACCCTGTCAATATACTTTAATATTTATAAAGTGATATAATGTATAATGATCAGCCATAGTAAGCAGAAATAATAATATAATAAAATATTCCTGCACTGATCGAGCGCCGCGGCGCAAATAAAAATATGTCTAATCAAGATAATTCCATGGAAAATAAAAATAGTCTTAAGATGTGGGCATCACTTATTGCTTATGCTGTGATCGGCTTATTGCTCGGTTATGGTATAGCTAAAGGCGTGCTATATCTTTATAAAGGACAGGATGCTAAAGATAAATCATCAGAAGTTATTGATGATGGTAAAAATCAAGGAGATAACAAAACTAATGATAATACTTTAGAAGAAGTAGATGGGTATAAAGTCTATAATGGATCATACTCAAGTATTTTTGAAGGAGAAAATAAAGGAGAAGTATCATTCTTAGTCAATGAGAAATACACCGTAGACCAAGGTGCTGGCTCAAAGAATAAATACTTCTACGTGAAGGATGAGAATGGTAATGTGGTAGCTAACCTATATGCTAGTTATGAAGGTGGTAGGGGTTATACTCCAGCCGACTATATTAATAGCGTAATAGCAAAAGCTCCTAATGTTAAGCTGACAGCAGAGACCAAAGACGTCGCTTATGGCAATAACGTCTTCTCGTCAAATACAAATGGAAATAGTATATGGAACACCATAAGTAATCAGAATAAAGACTGGGTTATGGTTATCGAGAGTAAGGTTGCCAATCAAGAAAAGATAAAATCAGTATTTGAAAGTCTGTCTATTAAGTAGTATTTTCAAATAGTCTTTAGCTTTCTAAGATTGTAATTATATAGAATACTTAAGCCCTGTACCGTATGGTACGGGGCTTAGTATTTCTCCTTTTCGTGTTATAATAAGGCATTAAATATGTCAGCCAAAAAAGTTATACAAAAAAAGTTTGAACAAGACAAGATAGTAGTTAGAGGCGCTCGTACTCATAATCTTAAGAATATTACGGTAGAGATGCCGAGGAATAAGATGATAGTGGTTACTGGATTATCAGGGTCGGGTAAGTCTTCACTCGCCTTTGATACTATTTTTGCCGAGGGACAGAGGAGATATGTCGAGTCATTATCTGCTTATGCGAGGCAATTCCTCAATCA
>JANNCJ010000071.1:0-5352 GCA_031386485.1 bacterium | reverse complement strand
GGGGAGTGGGGATAATGTTAGTGGTCGAATAAAGTGAAAAGATGTATAATTAATTAATATGATATGTAGAAACATGGACATGGGAGGGATAAGTAGCAGTGGGGCTCCAGCAAAAGTTATACATACTCCCCAAACTAATGCAGGAATAAGAGATGACGGCTTATATTATGCGAGTGATTTAAGAGAGGGAATGAGTCAGAAATATATTTTAGATTTTCAAATGAATTTGGCGAATTTTATTTTGAGACGTAAATTGGGTCTGCAAGAAGGTGACATAATGGATTATGATAAGTTTGTTGTCAAAGAAGAGCTTCGTGACGAGTGCGATAACATTATGTTTCAGCTTGCATTTAGGGATAACATTAATTTTTTAGAAATTATGCTTGCCTCAAAAAAATTCAACTCAGATTATAAAAATAGAATTCTCGCTGGCGAGTTATCAAGTGAGGTGCTAAATTATGCGATGCAATTTGTTATCGATTATGTACAAGGGGGCGAATTCAAGGGTGCTGAAGAGGATAGAGAGGAGATCAAAGATGCTTTTCTGAATCAAGACGACAAGAAGAAGCATTAGAATTTGGAAGTCAGGGTATGCACCTTGACATTTATATATATATATTATAATTCTTCTCACGCCGATACTGGCGGTAAACGAGGAGAATGACAATGAGCGAAGCACCCAAACTGCTTCAAGACCTGACCCTCAGCGTAAGCGCTTCGCGCCTCGCTTATTTCTTGGCTCTGCTGGAGCTGCGCGGAAAGAAGAAGGAGGTAGACAAGGAGGCAGGCAGTGACCATCAAGGAGATGACCAATCAGTGTACTTTCTGAACGTGGTCGACAAGCTGCGTACCGAATACGATGCGCACTTCCCTGGTGCCAACATGGATTCAGATATCTTGTTCTTCGGGGCGGCACGGGCGTTGTTTCCTACCACGAGGTTCGGCATGGCCTACTCTGCTCACAAATCACTCGAAAAGCTCAAGGTCGAAGGCCTGGCGCCTGAGATCCAGCACTACAAGGGTCTGCTCTCAGTGGACAAGGGCAAGGTGGCAAACGCCCTCAAGAAAGCAATGGAGCTGAGCCCAGCCGAGCTCACCGAGCTCTTCGAGCAGATGAAGAAAGGCGAACTAGCTCCGCAGCAAAGCTGAGCTGAAGTCACCACCCTCACACACAGCACCTGTAACAGGGTGCTGATTTTTTATTTTGCCCAAATAGATTTATGTGTTATAATGAATTTATAAAACATGCGGTGTTGGTTTAGTGGTAGAACATCTGCCTTCCAAGCAGAGGATAAGGGTTCGATTCCCTTACGCCGCACAAAGTAAGGCCAATAAGCAGTAAACCTGCTTATTGAGGGTATCGAATACGGGGTCGAGGAGCAACATTTTTCTCGAGTCTGAAAGACGAAGAGAAAAGTGTATGCGAGGTGACCGATTCCCTTACGCCGCACATGAACAAATAATTTATACGAAAGGAGTCAAAGCAAGTTTTTAACAATTTGCTAGAAAAATAGCAATTTGCGATTTTAATGAATAAAGACTTATTTTATAAAGGTATTTTGCTGCACAAATTAGAGCAAGTATTATTGTAACGTCCGATTTAGGCGAAATACTTCCCGTATTTCCCTCTTATCTCCCTCGCTTTCTTGGCACTATTTATAATTTTTAATTTGTATAGTCCCTTATGCTTAATAATATTTTCTATTTCAGACTTCTCTTCACTCGTAAGTGGTAGCTTATGAGTCTTAGTGAGGAAGTCCTTTAGACTAAGGTTGAATCTCGCATCCATCTTGCCCACTATAACAATATCTCCGATAACATTAATATATTCTCTCTCGCTTTGTTTAAGCGTATTTTTATTTATAAGATATTTAAAGTTTTTAGTTAGTTTAGATTTTCTTTTACTTAAAACATCAATATCAAGCGAGGCAGGGTGTGTGAGCACAAGCCTATTCTCTTTGTCTTTAGTAATATTACTCTCCACCCAGAATGTATCAGTCGGAGCGAATGCATAGTAGAAGTAATCATGGGGAAGTATCATATACCTAGCCTCCTCACTCACATCATGCCTGAGGCTGTGACTCACCAGAGTGTATATATGAGTCCAGAAGAGGTCGAATTCTGTATGATTATCAAATGCATACTCTAGCTTCTCGCCATCATTCTTAATCAATTTATTAATTAGAATATTATTTTGTAAAACCTTTAGAGCATTACTTATTCTACTTTTCTGATTTTCCAAATAGAGTAGGGAGAGATCGATATTTTTACCTGATATTACTATGACACCCTCTAATTTTAACAATCTTATATTTTTGTATATTGCCTGAGCCGAGAACTTAGTTACCTTAGTCATACGCTCTACAAAGAGCGGCATATCACCTCCGCCATTCATCAGCTCATTTATTATTTCTTCTTTTAAGTCCCCCTTTTTCATATAAGCTTTTAAACTTTAAGTTTAAATTAGTATAATATTAGCATGTTTTGTTGACTAATACTAAGCTTTCTTATTATACTTGCTGAGGCTCATTAACGTAAGGGGAATTACTAATGTTTGGTTCACGTCCTCCGCAATTTTACACAACCAAAAATCCAAGAGATGATCTTCTCTTTGGATTGACGCCGGTGTTTCTCTCGATTTTCTCTATGTTTTATTTTGGGGAGAATTTGAAGAGCGCTCTGCTGCTGGGGCTTTGTGTTTATGTAATGTGCATGATGAAAGATCATAGGAAAATATTTGTGCTCCGCAATGAACCAAGCTATATCATGCTCGTAAACGGTAATTTGCACGGAGATTTCTGGAAGAATGTAGAAAGAAGCGGCATATCCATAAAGCAAATGGAAGGGTTCTTTTGGATTGAATTCTGGTATTGGCTTGTGTCTATTGGTGCATGTGTTTCGACATTTGTCGGTAAGCATGGAGTAACTTGGTGAAAGCGTAAAGCTTTCGTGGATTCATAGTTTTGTTCAACAAATGGAGATAACCATCATTTTACTGTTCTTGTGTCTTTTGATGATTCCGATCGGCGCTGCAGAGATTGCGGCTCAAAGCAGAGTGGTGGCAGAATCTGCCTGAAGCTGGAATACAAATAGGCAGCAAAACAAAAACGCGGAGGGGGGGCCGCGTTTTATTTATTCGCCAACTTGTGGCAGATTGTTTGTGGGGGGGCTTCAATCACTCTTGTTGCTTTTATTTTTAAACTTCGCCAAAGTTATAATTGCCGTGAAAAGCGCCATAAATCTGACGGGCACATCGTATTTGAATGACACCGGCAATGAGTCTCGTGGGATTTCTTCGATTTTGGAAAATTTCACAGCGTTATCAAGTTGTTCATTGGGAAACGTCATGCACTCCCTGTTATTGATACAGACACCAAAGCGATAATTGCTTTCGCGATTGAATCGGACAATATCGCCAGTCTCAAAGATAATCTTGGCCATCATGAATCCTTTAGGTTAAAGAACAACGCAATACAGATTTTTCAACCTGCGTTTTAATAGTATACACTTAATTTAAGTATTGCTTATAAAATGAATTATTATAATACAAAGAATGTCGGGCTTTCTAAAATAATCATTATAATAAATAGCAGTTTATGCTTATTTAGTGTATAATAATTGTACATATGACTATTTTTAGATCAAAAGACGAAGAGGCCGTTTATAAAATATTACTTCAAGAAAAGGACATACACATGATCGACCTTGCCAAGAAAGTTAAGTTACATAGGCCAAAAGTATATAGTATTGTTGATGATTTAATACAAGATGGTCTAGTTGAGGCATCAAAAATCGGGAAGAGACATGTATATAATGTCACAAGTGGAGAGTATCTAGCTCAAAAGATTGAGAATGCTAAAAATGAGATAGAAGAAGAGTCAAGAACGCTAACTATGCTGGCCGCCCGTCATCAAGTAATACGAAAAATGGAAGGAAAGCAAGACTTAATTGATATGTTCAACATTATGACAATGGAGCTAGGGGAGAGGGGTGATTATTATTCATTTACCACTAAGACTGATGGGGCTGGACTTAGCACAGAATCACTTAATATCTTTCGAAAGCTTCGTGACAAAAAAGATCTGTGGAGTCATGTACTTACTGATAAGCCGCTTGATCTTAAAAAAGGAGTGAGATTTAATTTAGAGATCAAGCAGGTTGTCGGACAAAATTTTGAACAAGACTGTATGTGGCTGTCTTACTCTGATAAGATTGTGTTGATTGACTATAAAGATGAATCAGGTTATGTCATCAAGGATGCCAGACTAGCGAGATTCCAGCAAGAAATGTTTAGACTGTTAAGTAAAAAGGTGTAGGGTGGAAAAAATATTGCCAACAAATATTAAGCCCAAATAAATATGGCTTTACGCCATTTTCTAATTATTCTTCTTCCACAACCACTTGAAGAGATTCCTCTGATTGCGGGCCATGACAGCGTCATGTATCTCGACTAAGTAGAATGGCTTATATCTTGTCTGAGCTAAGATGATATAATCACCTGCCACCCAGAAGCTAGAGTCAAAGGTTATGTCTTTCGGCAATATCTTCATACCTCTTCTCTTATACTTCTTACCCATCGACTTCTCATGCATTGAGTCTGCTAAGAATAACTCACCCTTAAGCGAGCCCGTCTTATCTTGCTGCCAAGTCCAATCTATCCAGTCTTTGAATTCTTTTGTGAATGTCGGATCTTGGAATCCTCGCCAAGTATTGTCGTCCTTTTCTATAGTACTCGCGCACCATCTCTCGTATGAATTATACAAATGCTCTCTGAGATTAAGCTCATCTATGAATCTGATTCGAGGTACGCTATAAGTAATCTGCTTTTTGAGTGTATTAAGCTCATCGATAAGCTTGCCTGCGGCTTCCTTTTTACTTTTAAGTAATTTCTCTTCCTCTTCTAAATTTTTCATTATCTTATCTGGCGACTCAGCTACTAAGTAAGTTACCTTCTGGCCCAAGTCCTCAGCGATTAATCCGTAAGCCGCGAGCTTCTTAGCGATAGAGTAGACGGTAGTCCTATTGATACCCGTCTCCTTAGCAGTACGCACAGGGGATAGCTTGCCATACTTTAAGACTGTTAAGTACACTGACTGCTCATTCTCATTGAGGCCGAGCACTTTAAATAATTCATTCATGCGAATATTATAGCAAGTTGTTAACGCATAGTCAACAGAATTTCAGCTATATTTTAAAAGCTCATTTATTAATTTAATAATTTATGTGTTGACATACCATATACAGTATTATATACTAATCCCGACCACAGGCGAAGCCCCCACACCCTCCAATCCGAACTAACTAAAGTATAACATAGAAGCAGTTTTGTAATTAAGTATTTGTCTAGGAGCT
>JANNCJ010000065.1:0-18336 GCA_031386485.1 bacterium | reverse complement strand
CAGCCATATTTGTCGCGATAGTAACTGACCCTCTTTTACCAGCGTCCGCTATAATCTCACCCTCCTTCTCGTGATTCTTGGCATTTAGAACTTTATGCTCTACTCCCTCTCTTTCTAAATATTTTGATATAGTTTCATTTTTCTCTATTGAGATAGTTCCAATTAGTACAGGCTGTCCCTTGCTGCTTAGCTCCTTTACCTTCTTAGCTAGCGCTTTAAATTTACCTTTCTCCGTCTGGAATATATTATCACTATGATCAATCCTTTGTATATTATTGTGTGTTGGCACTCCTACTACTACAAGTCCATAGACTTTATAAAACTCTTCTGCCGAAGTCTTAGCAGTACCTGTCATACCAGACAACTTCTTATAAAATCTAAAATAATTTTGATATGTTATAGAGGCAACTGTCCTTGATTCCTTTTTTACGTCCACATTTTCTTTGGCTTCGACAGCTTGATGCAGGCCATCACTCCAGCGTCTTCCTGGCTGCATGCGCCCCGTGAATTCATCTACTATGATAACCTCACCATCCCTTACTACATATTCTTTTTCTATTCTAAATAAAGCTTTCGCTTTGACAGCTGTTTCTAAATGATGTACCAGCTTCACATTCTCACTAGTATAAAGTGATGGCACTCTTAGAATCTTCTCCGCCTTTTTGATACCGTTATCAAGCATAGTAATAGCTCTCTGCTTCTCATCTACTTTATAATCATCATTCTCTATCATCTGCTTGCCGATATTGGCAAATACCCTGTATAAATCCTCGCTCTCCTTAGCGGACGATGATATAATTAATGGAGTACGCGACTCATCAATGAGAATAGAGTCGACCTCGTCCACAATAGCAAAAAAGTGTCCACGCTGTACCAGATCTCTCTCTTCATATACAAGATTATCGCGTAGATAGTCAAAGCCGAATTCATTATTAGTCCCATAAGTAATATCTGCAGAAAACGCTTCTCATCTACTTATTGACTTTAGATAATCATACTCGATCTTATATGCACCAGACTCATCTCTCACCCTATCTTCTTCCTCATTCATAACTTCACTATATATAAAGCTCTTCTCATGATTAATCACCGACACACTTACGCCAAGCATATTATAGATTTGTCCCATCCAAACAGCATCACGCCTTGATAAATAGTCATTAACAGTGACTATATGCACGCCGTTACCGATTAGTGCATTAGCATATGCAGGTAATGTCGCTACCAAAGTCTTACCCTCACCTGTTCTCATCTCAGCTAAGTGCCCAGCATGAATAAGGAGTCCTCCAATTAGCTGGACCTCATAATGTGTCATACCGAGTGTTCTCCGTGAAGCCTCACGACAATAAGCAAAGGCTAAGTGTATCTCACTATCAAGCATCTTTGTTTTCTTTTCTAGAGTATCTTGACTTCTTATGGCATCACGTAGGGCAAGAGACCTGTTTCTTAGCTGTTCGTCTGTAATGCCTTTAAGCTCTTCTTCTTGATCTAAAATGAGCTTAACAGTCTTATTAAGTTTTTTAATTGCTCTCCCGTCTTCACTTCCAAATATCTTTTTAATAATTGACATAGTTAACATTATAACATAAAAATAGAGATTAATCGTCTTGACAAATAGCTCTATTATAATTAGAATTGAGTCTAATATATGAACAAAATTATAAAGCCAATAAGTATATTAATTAGCAGAATCATATCATTATTATATCCAGATTTTTGTATTATTTGTGATGAGTACGGAGTCTCCATTTGTAATATTTGCGAGCCTAGTCTAAAAAGAAGCAAGAAGCAGTTAGCAACATTTAGTTATGCTTATTATGATTATAGTGATAAAAAAGTACAAAAAATAATAAAGAGTGTTAAATATAAAAATGATATCAATCTGGCTAAAAATTTGGCTAAAAATTTGAAAAGTAAAATAGATCAAATTATATCTATCTCTAAGAAAGAGAATATTATATTATTGCCGATACCAATACACAAAAATAGATTAGCTACGAGGGGTTACAATCAGTCAAAAATAATAGCTCAAAGCTTGTTAAGTGTGCCTAATATTGATTATAAAATATTAATTTGTGACGCACTTATAAAGCACAAGTCTACAGATAACTTATACAAATCAACTAGTGTCACAAGCAGATTAGAATCCATCAGAGGCTCAATGATTTTGGATAAAGAAAAACTAGAAAGTTTTAGAGAAGAGAATAAGTTAAATAATATTAATACTATTTACATTATCATTGATGATGTAAGTACTACAGGGGCAACAATTTATGAAGCTAAGCGTGCATTACTTGAAGCAAATTTTAAATATGTAAATCATAAAATTGAGGGAGAATACATATATGCAATAACTTTAGCCAATTAATACAAATATGAAAAAAGAAATTTTAAGAGATAATAAAAATACAGAAGTAAAAATACTTTGCTCTTGTAGGCAAGGGGTCCTAAGTAATAATAAAATTGTCTACGCCGGCGAGTCTGGAGCTATAAGAATAGGATCAAGATACTTAAGTCCAGCTACTGACAAAGCTGGTTACTTAGCTAACATTATCGATGTGGCTTATAATATAAATGAGGACGTCATCGCATTAACCGATTCTAATATTCTATATCTATACACAAAAGCTTACAATTTTAAACCATTTAGAATCACACTAAGTATCACGAACGATTCGATGCACACTATATTATCAGCTAAAGAAGATCAGATTATAATTACTGGTGAGCAGGGTAAAAGATATAAAATAAGTTATAACTTATAGTTTATAGTTCTAGGTTACTGTGCTACAGTTGCTACTTTAGCCATTCTCTTCTTGAATCTATCTACTCTACCCGCTCCGTCTAAATTCTTATCGAGTCCGGTATAAAATGGGTGGCAAGCGGCGCAAATTTCTATCTTGATATCGTCCAAGGTAGAGCCAAAGTTATAAGTAGCTCCGCATACGCAAGAGGTAGTAGAGACTTTGTAATATTTAGGGTGTATTTCTGATTTCATATTAAGATCTATTATACCTTATTTTTAACTTTATTTCAAGACCTCTATTTTGGCTTGTATTCCTGCTATTCTATTCATAACTTGGTCGCCGTACTTTGCTACAGCTGCACCTCTAGCACAACTGCCGCCAGAATAATATCTACAAGCAGCATTACGCTCATCATTATACTTTTGTGTACCTGCCCCATTATCTTTAAGCAAATAAGCAGTACCAGTTATGGCGTGATATGGGTTCCAAGGATCAGCACCTGTAGCGCCTGTTGAGCTTTTGACGCTATTCTCATACATGATCCAAGTTGCTGGCATAAACTGGCTCATACCCATAGCACCACCATAACCAAAATTAAGCGCACATGAGACTCTGGTCTTATGACTGTCTCTGCCTAACTTTTCGGTAATACTAAAAAAATGTGGCACGCTATCAGGTCTCATTTTGCCCCTACTTTCAGACGACTTTATACTCGTTAAGAGGCCTTCTGAGTCAGAGACGTAGCATTGGCCGACATTAGTACCAAAAGCAGATTCTTGCTCTAAGATAGCCAGGATGAATTCTGTCCTGATGCCAGTACCTGCACTTGCTTGCTTAGCAAATTTATAAAGATCCCCAAAATTGACTTGGCTACCGTCGGCAAATGAAAATAGTTTAGCTCTTATTTCCTTAGCCTTTTTTTCTGTGTCTTGTAGTAGATTTTTATACAACTTCTCCTCACCCTTTGTTACTTGTAATATATTTTTTTTGTCTCCTTTATTCATTTCTATCTCCTTTTTTTGGGTCACTTGCTCTGACTTTAGACCCTCTTCTTCGTCTTTGTCGACTTCAAGCTCTTGTACTACTGACTCCAATACTCTTTTAGTATTCTTTACATTTTCTAAGCCTGTTTTAAGCGAGCTTTGCAGGTCAATATTATTATTTAATGCATTAAAGGTGTCAGATAAAGTGTCTTCGCTAAAGACTGCAAGTACTAAATTATTATTTGTCTTTTTCTCAAGCTCTATACTACGGAATACATTCTCCATTGAGTCTTTTTGCCTATCCATCTTCTTATTTAAAACAGTTATCTTGTTACTTTTATCTTGTATACTAAGACTTATATTTTTGATTGACCTATCTCTAAGCTTAATCTCATTTTCACTTTTTTTAATTTTTGTATCTAATATTGTAATATCTCTCTCTAGTGATTTACCTTCTTTCTGTTTATTGTCTATCAACTTTTTGTGTGTTTCTATTTCTTGCTCGAGAAGCTTAAGCTCAGCTTCTAGCTTTGCTTTATCTACCGTTTGAGCATTAGCAGTAAGACCGGCGGCAGGAATAAACAGTAGATACATAATAAACAGTATCGTAAAGTTTTTAAATTTGGAATTTAAGTACATCTGTTAATTATAACAGATTTTTGACTTAAATGTGACAGGATATTAACAAAGCTATTTAGCATCTGTTACTTCTCCCTCATCTTTCTTGGTTTTTTCTTCTCTAACTACAGCATCCATATCTACCTTAACCACCTCAGCATTTAGATCCTCTGTTGACTGAGCTACTACACTTGCTATAAGATCTTCGTTATTAATGTGATACAGCGCTGCACCTGCTGGCAACTTGATATCACCTACTGTGATGTTTGATTGCAATGTATCTAGTTTTGACAAGTCAATCTCAAAGTCATGTGGCGCGAGACTTGGGTCGATTTCGATCGATAACTCTTGTAATACTTTGACTACATTACCTCCAAGCTTTATAGCTGGTGCCTCACCTACGAATCGAAGCGGTATATTAACATGCATCTTAGCACCCTTCTCTATTACAAATAGATCAACGTGTATAGGCATAGACGATACTGGGTCTATCTGCACATCGTGGATAAGTACGCTCTCCTTACTATCGCCTAGAAGCTTAACAACACCAGACTCACCTGCACCCTTGTAAGCTTTACGAAATTCTATTTTGTCTACAAATACTGGCGTGCTTTTAGAATTTGAGCCATACATGACAGCCGGCATCATACCCTCAATCACCTCGCCCTTATTTCTATTTTTTACTGTAAGATTAAATGTCATATAAATTAATTATTAAAGTTATTATAACACATTTTAGAATAAAATCAAAAGTGTTTTTTATTGTAAAAATAAGTCATCAACGACTTTATCATCAGCAAATACCTTCTTTACTGTTTTGTAGATCTCATTTAATGTCCCAATAGTAATCTCTTTATGATTTGGTATTGTAACTCTTTGATTGTTGTACTCGTATCTTATATGACTACCCTTTTGCGATATGAGAGTAAAGTTTAAATAATTTAATATTTTTATCACTTCCTTAATCTTACGTACTTTAAACTTATTTGACATATTCAAAAACGTCAGAATAGACTAAAGTGAACGGAGATATAAATTTTTTACTTTTAACATCCTCAAAATGTAACTCAACCGCTTCTTTAATATTATTAAGAAGTAGGTTAAAATTTTTGCCTTGAGTTATTATATTTTCATCTATGCATGAAGCGGTAAAATAATTATCTGATTTACTGATAATAAAGGTTAAGTTTTTCATATTATTAATTATACTACATTTTTATTATTTTGCAAAAAGAAAGAAATATGTTATTGTTAATCTGACATTTGATAATCCAATCAACATTTCGAGGAAATCGAAATGAGCACGAACGCTAATCAACATCTTCCATATGACCCTGAAAAAGAAACGTATCTCAACAATTTCTATTGCAAATTCCCAGAAGGTCCGGATAGTAAACGCCCTGATGGACTTGCACGACTTTCTTGTCAGATCATCTGGGAAGTGAGCTTTAGAGACTATTATAGAAAAAAGATTGGTGGTACATGGTTAAAGGATGAGAAGCAGTACGAGGATTACGTTAGAAAATTCAGCGCGAGATATTTGTCTGAAAGTCCTAGACAATTTTTCGCCACTATTGATCAGGTCGCTACTGATCTTGGGTTGGATATGGCGAATCTCCAAAGAATGATGAGATCTTGCAAACAGCCTGATTCCACACTTGATATGTGTATAGAGCGTGATAACTTTATTAGACCTGTCTACATAAGGCTTAGAGAGATGGGCTATAACAAGGCTGAACTGTGGGGCTGAATAAGTTTGTCTCGAGGTCGCGCGATTGCGCGACCTTTTTTATATTTGTTAATTCCTAGCTAGCTTCAAAGATAGGGTTATTTATTTTGCAAAAAGAAAGAAATATGTTATTATATGGGAATGCGAAATATAGTCAATGTAAAAATAAAGAAAAACAGTGGTGAGCCTGCACTATCTGTGCTTCGAAGATTTCAAAAGAAGGTGCAGGAGTCTGCAGTACTTCCTAGAGTGCGTGGTAATCGTTATAGCATCAGAGAGCTCTCCGATCTTAAAGTTAAAAATGGTAAGATCAAGAGACTCAAAGCTGGAGTAGAGTACAATAAGCTAAAAAGACTCGGTGCTGTGATAGAGAAGAAGAAGAGATAATACAGATAAGTCCTTCCTCTGGGGAAGGTGGCAAAGCCGGAAGGGGTTTTAATTTATATGATTCTTGAATACAAAAATCTAAATATCATAAGTGAAAAAGGCAAAATCCCAGATTTGCCTTTTTTAAAAATTAAAAATGAGATATTGGGTAAAAATTTTAGTTTAAATATTATTTATACTAGTAAAGAAAAAAATAAAGAGCTAAATAAGAAGTATAGAAGCAAAGATTATATACCAAATATTTTAACTTTCCCACTAAGCGATAATGAGGGCGAAATTTATATTTCTAGAGGTGTCGCTTACACACAATATAAAGATTTTGATATGCCGTACAAAAAGTACCTGACCCTACTTATTGTACACGGATGCCTACATCTTAGGGGGCATAATCATAGCACTAAAAAAGAAGAAGAAAATATGGTACAATTAGAGAATGCTATCACGGACAAGCACTACAAATAATAACTCCAAAAAAATTGAGCCGGGCGATGACAGGATTTATGATACCTCGCTCGGTATTGATATTGGCTCTATGTTTGTGAGGGCTGTAGTCACAAAAAACAATAAGATAATTAAGCGTTACAAGATTAGCTCAGAGGGTGTTGAGTATGGCCTCATCGTAGATACATTAGCTTTAGAAGAAAAGATAAGCGTACTTGTGAGCAAAATCGCAAAAGATTTTAGACCCTTTCCAGAAAATGTAATGATAGGCATTTCCTCTCTAGACCACACCTCTATCGAGATCGGAATCAGTGTTTTTACCCGTAGGTCTGATGGTCTAGTGACAGAGGATGATATGGATCACGCTATTGAGGAAGCAAAGAGAAGGCTTGATCTTGGTAAAAATAAAATTATACTTCATTCTGCGATTATATGGTCAGCCTTGGACGATAACGAGGTGAGAGGAAGTCCTGTTGGAATGAACGGATATAAGATTGACTTTCGTATTCTATTTATAATCGATAATATAAAAATGCAAAACGATATTAATAATATATTTAATAATTTAAAGATTCCTATTTCTGATATTGTTTCTGGACCGCTAGCTGAAAGTGTGCTTGGTATGGGCAAAAAGGATAAGCGTATTGGAGGGGCTATTATTAATATTGGGGCCCATAACACTTCTATTGTTGTTTACGAAAATAATAATCCTATACTGTGTAAAATCATAAAGCTAGGTGGTGAAAATATCACAAATGATCTTGCGCTAGCACTCAGAGTCCCTCATGAAGAAGCTGAAAATATAAAGCTCGGTGACCTTACAAATGACTATAGCAAAAGAAGAATAGAAGAAATATCTGAATCAAGATATGATTACATTGGTATAAAAATAAATGAAGAGTTAAGCAAAATAGAAAGAGAGGGGGCCCTACCCTCAGGCGTTTATCTTATTGGAGGCGGTACTAAGCAAAAGAAAATAGAACAATACCTAAAGCATAGACTTAAGTTGCCCGCCGTGTACGTAAGAGACAATGACAATCGAGATATTTTTGATTTTGAATACGATGAGTACCTGCGTGCGTTTGCGATTACTCTCCTAAGTCAGAATGATAAAAAAGTCCATGCCGGGGTCGAGGCATTTTCAAAAATATTTAATAGCTTTATGAGTTATATCAAAAAGTATTTACCTTAAAATTATGACACAGAGTCCTCTTAAGTCAATTGTTTATTTTATTCTCTAATTTTGATATAATTAGGTTACTACAATAATTATATAGTAATATCATGGCCAAAATAAACAACCTCTCGATAGAGACAGCAGCAAACATCAAAGTGATCGGTATTGGTGGATCCGGTAAGAATGCACTTAATCACATAATACAAGCTAAGCTTAAAGGCGTAGATTATATTGCTATCAATACTGATACTCAAGACTTACATAACTGTCTAGCAGAAAAGAAGATTCATATCGGTAAAAATCTAACCAGAGGCTTAGGCGCTGGAATGGATCCTGATGTTGGTAAGCGCTCTGCTGAGGAGACTAAAGAAGAAATTATGGAGGCTATTAAGGGTGCCGACATGGTCTTCATCGTTGGAGGATGTGGTGGTGGTACATTTACTGGTGCAGCACCAGTCGTCGCTAATATTTGTAAAAATGAAGGTATACTCACTGTGGCTGTGGCGACCAAGCCATTCTTTTTCGAAGGTGCGCAGCGTATGCGCTTAGCAGAGAGGGGTCTCGAGGCTCTCGAGGGTGAGGTAGATGCGCTCATAACAATACCAAACGATAGGATATTATCTGTGGTTGACAAGAACACTACAGTTACTCAAGCCTTTGCAATGTGTGATGAGATACTTAAGCAAGCAGTCGAAGGGATCTCTGAGATTATCAGATTATCTGGCAAGATGAATCTCGACTTTAATGATATTAGGAGAATACTCAAGGACTCAGGTACAGCCCTCTTTGGTATGGGACGCGGTGCTGGTGAGAATAGAGCTATAGATGCTGCTAACGCGGCAATCTCTAATCCACTACTCGACGTATCTATTAATAATGCTACAGGATTACTATATGTAATATTTGGTGCCGAAGACCTTACACTACTCGAGACCGCAGAGGCTAGTCGTATAGTCACAGAGTCAGTCTCAGAGGATGCTAAGATTATTTATGGTATTTATAATGATGAGGGTCTAAAGAAAGATGAAGTTAAGGTCACTGTGATAGCAACCGGCTTCCCTTCTTCACTTCGTAGCAAAGAGATGATAGAGAGGGGCACTACATATATTAAAGATGAGGGTGTAAACAGAATAGAGAATAAAATAAATGAGAGAATGGGTGAGAGAGGAGTAAGAGAAGAGACTTTTAATAATGATACTCCTTTTAAAAGAAAAGAGCCGGAAACTCTTCTGCGAGAAGAAAGGAGAATAGAGAATAATATTGACGAAGCGTTACCAACTAAGATGGACAAGCTTACAGACTTTGTAGAAGATAAGAAGACTAAGCCAGTAATGCAAGACGAAGATGAGGACGAGGACTGGGGCGCCCTCCCACCATTTCTAATTAGGAATAAGAAGAAGTAGCTACGACCCGAATGTCATGAAGTTGGCGCTTTCGTAACGCCTGAGCGATCTGTAGAAAAATATAATTGTGAATACAATCCATACTACAGCCACCACTGTAATGATCAGAATTTTATTCATGTCTAGATTAATCACAGCCTCGACCGGAAGTGTACCAATTACAAGCGACGGTATCGCAAAGATAAATATAAACCTCATCATATCTTGGAATGCTCCTCCATGCATAAGCGCAGGAGTTAAGAATAATTCTAATGCGCCGTTTGTAATAGGCTCACCGTCCGAAAAGTAAAAGCTTAATGTCTGTGCGAATAATATGAATGCCATAAAAACAAGCGATGTGATAGGGCACAAGAATAAAGTAATCAGTATCTGCGCAGATGTAAAGCTATTCATTAGCCCACATATAGCTAGGCAGATAACCCCAAATAATATATCTCCTAAAGCTGCGACCTTAATTGATGAAGTGGATACCCTGAGTATAATATTCTTAGGTGACAACAAGAATCTATCAAAGCCACCATTACCAATTAATCTTGTTATATCACTTAATCCTCCGAATATTGAGAAGCATATGCCAAATGCTAATGCTGTGAATCCATTAGCTCCAAATACATATGAGCTATCCCAGCCACCAATGACACCTACAGTCTGAATCATGAACAGCCAACTTAATATAAATGCAAAATTATTGATCACCATACCAAGTATATTAGCGATGAAGCTACCGCGAAGCTCAGCACTACTTTGTAAATTTTTCTTTATCGCATATAAAGCGAAATTGATTTCATTTTTCATGTTTATATTTCTATCCCCCATTAACAGTTAATCTTTTCTCTGCCCTTTTAAACATAAGCAGCATAATTGCTCCCAATATAACAATCCAAAATATTTGTAAAGATAATAACTTTATATAATCATGCGCCCAATTATCATATACTATGTGAGAGATGAATTGCGATGCTCCGAATGGACTCCAGACTGCTACTTGATATAGTAGTGGCGGGAATAAAGCTATAGGAAGATAGGACCCGCCAAGTAGCATTATAGCCTTATCTATTATCGAAAATATGGGCTTATTGTCTTCAATCCAGAATGCAAGTAAACCGACAATGGCAAATATTATGAGAGATAAAATGACGCAAGTAATTAAAGTGCTAATTAATGATAAATAAAAATATGCGTTAGTCATAATGTCTATACTTCCAACTGTTAGCATCATAATTGTTACGCCTATGATTGACGTAACAACAAATGGATAAAGTCCGGTGCCAAATTGCCACACTGACCTATACAAGAGATAGCTCATCGGCTTAGTAAAGAACAGCTCGACTCCTCCTGTCTTAATATCATCAGCTATGACCGCACCAAGAGCTCTAAGCCTCATCGACATTAGAGCAAAATATAAAAACATACTCCAAGCTGCGACTTCATAGGTCACGCCATTAATCGATCCTCCCTTAATCTTGAACACACTCGCATATAATAATAGCACTACGCCACATCTCGCAGCGACCACAGCAATATCGGTTACTAGCCTGCCAGGATATGCGACTTTGTCCTTCCAAAGCATCTTAATTATATACAAGCTAATTCTTATTTGTCTCATATAATTCTCTTATATTAGTCTCTATATCTTTGTGATTATCACCAAGACTTGAAGTGGGTACGTCTGCTAAGATTCTGCCATGATTAATGATGACAGTACGCTCACAGAGATGCTCAATGTCTCCCACATCATGAGATGTTAAGAATATGGTCGTACCCTCTTCTCTATTAATCTTCATGAGTAATTCTCTCAGGGCTTTCTTGGCTACCACATCAAGTCCAATGGTCGGCTCATCGAGGAAGATAATCTCGGGCTTATGTATCATAGACGCTGCTATCTCAGCTCTCATCCTCTGCCCGAGCGACAGCTTACGCACGGGCTGATACATAAAGCTCTCAAGGTCAAATAACTCTATGAGTTCTTCGGATCTCTTTTTGATCTGTTTTGTATTCAAGTCATACATAACGCCAAAAAATTTGAGCGAGTCAGTAAGAGGAAGATTAGGGAAAAGCTGACTCCTCTGCCCGAATACAGTACCTATTTTATAAGCCAGCTTCTTCCTATCTTTAGACGGATTAAGACCAAGCACTCTTATCTCTCCGATATTTGAATATAAGATCCCAGTTAACATCTTAATGGTAGTCGACTTACCAGCGCCATTTGGACCTATAAATGCTACACGTTCTCCCCTAGCAATATCAAAAGAAATATTATTTACAGCCAAGACTTTGTGCTTTTCGGGGAAAAACAAATTCCGAATGAAAGACGCCTTTTCACTTTTCTTATTATATGTAAATTCTTTACTAAGATTTTGAACTGATATTGCTTTTGACATTATCATTTAATAATAGCATAGGAAATTGAATTATTAAAATTTATCACATAATTTTGTGCTATATGATTTAGCTCTCCAAATCCTGCCTTATCTTACAAGGCTAGATATATTTTGATTTTGTAATTTTGTATGTGGTTTATGTGTGGCTATACCATTAATTTTTTGTTATAATGATGTACATATGACCAGCGATAAACTTTTTAAGAATTACTATGAGCCGAAGTTGATAGAGAATAATATTGAAAACGTAGTGCTTAGGTTATATAATCACACTCAAGGATCATCTGCTGATGACCCGAGTAACTCTACTGAGTTAGTATTCACCCCCAGAAAGGAAGTAGATGCGAGGCTGGACGATATATTTAAAGTGACAAGCGAAGACAAGGGCATAGCCATAACTTCTATAATAAGCCACAACACCGAACAAAAATATTTATTTCTATTAGACTGTTCGTTAGAAGTTAATAGTCACAACGAGGAAGACTTAATTAGAACTATTAAAAATTCTGTAGCAAATATGCCTGCCCTTAGGAACGCTATGCTACTTAGAACCAAAAACTCATACCACGTTGTCAGCTTTATACCTCTAAGTAAGAGTGAATGGTTGTCACACATGGCACAATCTATATTACTTGTTAATTCTCGTGGCGAAAATATTGCGGACATAAGATATGTGGGACACAGTCTAGAGAGGGGTTATGGCTCACTTAGAATTAGTGATTATGGGGATAAGCCCACACCAGATTTTGTCTGTTATATTTAAAATATAAATGATATAATATACAAATATGCAAACAGACAATAAAATCTATGATCTTATAATAGTTGGTGGGGGGCCGGCGGGGGCGTCAGCAGCTGTGTATGCGGCGAGGAAGAGGCTTAAGACAGCACTTATACTTAAAGAGTGGGGAGGGCAATCTGTAGTTAGTGATGACATACAAAATTGGATAGGTACGCCACACATTAGTGGTTATGACTTAGGTAAAAGCTTCAAGGCTCACACAGAGGAATATAAAGGTGGGTATCTAGAAATTATTACTGGGTATAATATTGTAAGCTCTAGAATAGAAAGTACTGGCGGTGTTGCATTAAAAGTTGTTGTTAACGAAAAGGGTGAAGAGTACAAATCTAAAGCATTACTTATCGCTTCTGGATCAATAAGAAGAAAGTTAGATGTGCTTGGTGCTGAGGCTTTTGACCACAAGGGACTTACTTACTGTGCTACATGTGATGGTCCATTATATGCCAATACTAATGTTGTCGTAGTGGGCGGAGGTAACGCTGGATTCGAGTCCGCTGCTCAGCTACTCGCATACTGCTCTAAAGTCACTCTACTCTCTCGCGGCCTGCCTCGCGCAGATGAGATCACAATAGAAAAATTAAAATCAAATCCAAAATTTGAGCTCATTACTAATGCGATACCTACAGAAATTCACGGAGACAAAATGCTAAATGGTATTAGTTATAAAAATAAAGAAGGTGGGATAATAAAATTAGATGTCGAAGGAGTATTTGTAGAAATTGGTCAGATACCAGCGACCGAGTGGTGTAAGGGTATAGTAGAACTTGATGAATTTAAAAAGGTCAAGATAGATCCATGGACACAGAAGGCTATAAGTACAGGCCTCACCCCGACCCTCTCCCAAGGAGAGGGAGGAAATTCAAATTCAAATAACAATCTTATATGGGCTGCCGGAGACTGCACTAATATACTCTATCATCAGAATAACATCGCTGCTGGCGACGCCGTCCGCGCCCTCGAAGATATCTACAAGACATTGCACGCGTAAGCATTTAGAATTCGCTTTGAATCTGCGTATTTTGATTTGCTATTTCTAATTCCACACATTCAGAAAGACCCCCACATAATGCACCACCACATACAAGAAGAATACATAGCCGAGTACACCGATGATGAGAGTGAGGGCAAGCTTGTTGAGTATCTCATTTCTCCTTTTCTTAGTATCATCTATTGTGCATACTCCCTCTCTTCTCATATAGAAGTAGAATGCTATAAGAAGTGCAGCGAGTCCGACTCCTCTGAATACCCACTTATATGTGCCATAGAATACATCAGCAAGCTCACCAGCGACACTCACACTCACTATTCCAAGCGAGAGTAATATTATTGGAGATAAGCAGCACAATGACGCAACTAATACTGGTATACTAGTAAGCTTAAATAGATTTTTGAATTCTATTTTTGCTGGCTCTGCTTTTATAATATTATACTTCTTGACCTTCGAAGCTTCTTCGTCTTTTGAAACGCAGGAGGTAGGCTTCTGCACCTGTCCTTCCCTTTGGGAAGGTGCCAAAGGCGGAAGGGGTTGGATTTGCTCATCTTGCATATTTTTATTTTAACATGTTAATATATTCACCATACCCCTCTTTCTCCATGTCAGCAAAAGGCACGAATCTAAGCGCCGCACTATTCATACAGTATCTCTTACCACCCTGATCGCTCGGTCCATCATCAAAGACATGACCTAGACGCGAGTCAGCAATTTTGCTCCTCACCTCAACTCTGGTCGAAAATAATTTCCTATCTTCTTTCAAATTTAATACTTCAGAATTTATTGGCTTGGTAAATGAGGGCCAGCCTGTACCGCTGTCATATTTATCACTAGATAGATAGAGCGGCTCACCACTTACAATATCTACGTATATCCCTTTCTCATAATTCTTATCATACTCATTCTGAAATGGTCTCTCCGTCCCTTCATCTTGGGTGACTTTATATTGTAGAGGAGTGAGCTCTTTTAATCTTTTATCTTTCATTTCTTGGGTAAAAGAGGCCTCTCCCCCCGCCCTCCCCCAAGGGGAGGGAGCTTGACTCACACTTCCATCCTTCCAATGTAATCTGATAAAACTATTCCTCCCGCTACCTTCTCGGTATAGATTATATCTCACAGGATTCTTGTCTTTATAATCCTGGTGATACTCTTCTGCAGGATAAAAGTTGTTAAAGGGTAATACTGCCACTGCTACACTTTTTTCAAATTTCTTACTATCATTAATATTCTTAATAATATTCTCAGCTTCTATTCTTTGAGTCTCATTTGTATAATAAATAGCAGGACTGTATTGATGACCTCTATCAGCAAATTGCCCACTGTCATCTGTCGGATCAATATGGCCAAAGTATATTTTTAATATTGCACTATCACTTATAATTTTAGGATCATAGATAACTTGTACAGTTTCTCTTGCTCTTACCGTACCATTACCAGTCTCTTCGTAAGTTGGATTAGGCTTATCACTATCAGCGTAGCCAGAGACAGCGCTTATTATACCCGGTACATGATTATACTCACTCTCAGTACACCAGAAGCATCCACCAGCTAAGATCATTTTAGAATAGCTCTCATTCTCTGTTATATTCTTGTCTAAGACAATTGGTTTGGATGTTGCGCGCATATAAGTATTATACATTACAAAAATTATTAATCCTATAGCGAGAGTTATTAGTATTTGTGCTATCATTTTATTAGTTTTCATTTTATTTTTTAATTTGCTTATTTAAATTAGATTCTAATAGTTAAGTTTATGGCTTAACTATTATCGCTAATTTATATAATTTGCTATTAATAATTAATCATAGTACCTGAAGCTTTATTGATGCTGGTAGTAGACATCTTGTCTTTCATCATCATTGAAGTGGACGCCATATCAGACATTACCTCCTTCATGCAGTCCATTTTGGCTAGCTTCGCTTTAGTTAACTTACCAATAAATCCTGTTTGCACTATCCCATTGGCTTTTTGGAAAGCTTTGACTTCTGATCTTGTTGCCTTTTTGATATCAAGGCATTTTTTCATTTCTTCCTTCATCATAGTCTTCATCTCCTTTTTCATTTCTTCCTTCATCATCATCTTTGTCTCAGTTGCCATTTTGTCCTTCATCATCATCGAGTCTGTAGCATTCATCTCCATAGCGAATGCTACGCTGCTGATCGCTATTGTTAATATTGTGCCTGTTATTATTTTATTCATATTATATTTTTATATTTACTAATGAGAGTCCGCTAAAGTATCTCATATGTAAAGTATACTATACACATATATTAAAGTAAAGACTCATACTGTGAACTATTGTGGATAGTTATATTATAGTATTTTATATAGAAGTCTTAGCGCTCTAGAATTAGCCAAAGTTAATTTTCTGCTCGTGTATGTATCTATTATGCTTTTGATTATTCTTGTGACGCTAGGGTATGGAGTCACCTTTTTAAACATCTGATCTAGCCCTATCTTACTGGTCATAGCGAGTACAAGCTCACTACTTATGGCGCCTGCATTACTCCCAATAACTGTACCTCCATGAATTCTGGCCTTTCTGTCAATATATAATCTTATTAGTCCATTCTGACATTCATCAACTATAGCCCTATCATCATGTTCAAAACTTTTCTCGATAACTTCAAGGCTCATCTCTTTTGACCTCTTCTCGCTTAATCCAAAAGTAGAAATCTCTGGACTAGTGTATGTTGTCCATGCAATATACGTATCGTCAAAACTCGATTTGAAGGGCGAGAACATATTCTTAATAACGACTTTAGCATGCATTTCTGCTGCATGGGTGAATTGATAATTGCCAGCAACGTCGCCCACGACATAGACTCTCTTATTGGTTGTACGTAAATACTTATCTATTATTAAGCTAGTCAATTTTTCAGTTACTTTTACTCCCCCCTTTTCAAGATCTAAATTCTCAAGATTAAGTTCTCTTCCAATACCTACAAATACCCCATCACACTTTAGCTCACACTCTTTATTGTTTGTGCTACTTTTTATTTTGTAATATACGCAGCCTCCCTTGATGCTAATAATAACAACATCATTAATAACATTAATACCTTCAGATATGAACTGTGCTTCTAGTATCATGCTTGCATTCTCTGTCTCCTTTTCGAGTAATCTTGGTGCAGAATTAAGTATAGTTACTTTGGAGCCGAGTCTTGAGAAGGCTTGTCCTAGCTCACAATTAATCGGTCCACCTCCTATAAAAACAAATGAATCAGGTATCGTATTGATCTCAAATATATTCTCATTGTTATAAAGCGGCACTGACTCGTCATCGCTAACACTAAGCTTCCTGGCCCTACTTCCTGTCGCTAAGATTATGTTTTTGGCAGTATAAAGCGAAGTATTACCATTAGACTCTTTTACACTTACAGTATCATTATTTGTGAATCTAGCTTCACCAGCTATGAAGTCTATGCCTCTCGCTTTAAGATATACTGAATTCTCTCTCTTCCTGATATCATCCTGTTTTGATCTAATATATTCTTTTACTTTCTTCATATCTACTTTAGAATTAATACTTAAGTTAGATGTGTTGGTATCGATTTGTTGTGAGTACATAAATCTCTCGGACTGTCTTCCGCTATAGACTTGATTTGCTATATGTATGAGGGCCTTACTTGGGACACATCCAGTATTAAGACAGTCTCCGCCAATCTTATTATCAGTCTTATCTATAATGAGTACTCTCATACCAAGTCTCCCCATAAAGCTTGCTACATTAAGACCTCCTGATCCTGCGCCTATTATAATTATATCGTATTTTTGTATCATAAATTTATTTTACTTATTAACTTCATAACTTTTATTATACTTTTTACCAAGTACTGTAAGAGTAATAATAATGACAATCGCCATTATAATATTATACACACTTAGCATCCTGATCGCTTCACCAAAATATACGAATGCTATAGTGCCGGGGATAATACCCACAAAAGTTCCAATTATATAATCTCTGTTACTAACTCGAGTAACACCCAAAATATAATTAAGAGCATTAAATGGGAAAAGAGGTATGAGTCTTAATATAATAACTGTGACCAATCCATTATTCGTTAGTCTTTTCTCGTACTTATCAATTCCCTTATACTTTGTTATTATATTCTTCTGCACATAATCTTTAAGCAGGAATCTAGATATTAGGAAGGCAGCTACTGCTCCTATGGTGTTACCTATAACCGAGATTATACTTCCATAGAATGTCCCGAGTGTGGCGCCTGCAAGAAGGGTGAGAGGAGTGCCAGGGAAAAATAGTATAGCTCCCACTATCTTAGCAATAATAAGATAGAGTGGTGTTAATGTGGGATGCTCTCCAATGTATATTTTTAAATTTTCGATCAGCATTATAATTAATGATTAGTTTTAAAATATTTATTTGCCAAGACTTTAACTAAAGCTAATAGTGTGAGTATGGTAACACTACTCACATAATTCTCATGAGCAAAAGTCTTATATATAATATCTATCAGTAACGCGAATATAGTTACTATGTATAGTATTCTCCCAGTCCTTGCTCTTATGTGTTCATCTCTCTCGTCTTGAACTTTCTCACTCCAGATTAACGCTATATAAACTAGTATCAAAATAACTAAGAATCCGCTCATAAGCATACCATCGTTAAAAGCATCAAGATAATAAATAGCAAATGACACAATTATTGCTAGC
>JANNCJ010000056.1:0-6302 GCA_031386485.1 bacterium | reverse complement strand
ACACAATACGTAGCTATGTAGAATCTCAAGGCAAAGATATTACATACAAACAAATCCATCAGGCACAACTAACGTTGTTTTAGCACTGATACCTCGACGTAGCGTAGCGAAGTGAACAGCTTGCTGCGAGGTTGTTCATTAGAAAATTGTTTGATTATAAATATAAAAATAAATATCATCTATCTGGACCAAATAGTAATACATATGCCAAGTGGGCACTCGGAGTACTTAATCACGGCGATATATCTTTGCCTTGGAATGCTTTTGGCAAGGGGTATAAATAATAACTAAATCTAAGCTTGCTTATATAATATATAAATGTATACTATGTGCATATGGAAAATGAAGAAAATAAAGATAAAAAGTATCAACATCAGAAAGATTTAAATGGCTGCGGTATTGCGTGTCTCGCTAATCTTCTTGATATAGAATATGATATTGTAAAAAAAGATTTTGAAAAGAAATTTTACAAAATTAATAGAGGTGTGAATATAGCAGACATGGTTAGATATTTGGAGACTAGAGGACTCAAGTATAAGAGTAAATTTTTTAATAGGAGAAATTTTGACAAGGATGAAGCAAATAAATATTCTAGACTTAACAACTCGATAACTCTAATAGTTAAAAGTGAAAAGTATCCAGCAGGCCATTATTTGTTAAGAGTAGAGGATGGATGGGTTGATCCGTGGTATAACTTGCCAAGTATAGATAATGTCTACGCAGGAGTAAGAAAGAAACTGCCAAATGATCCGTGGTATGTTTTGTATCAAATATAAAAAATGACGAGTTCCCGATATGTTCTGGGATACTCGTCTCGAGGTTAGGCGACTTGTCTGGCCGCTTCTTTGACTTTGGCCTTGTAGGCAAGTGCATCGGCGCGCTTGGCGCAGGTGGCGGCCCGTCGGTAAACCTCTTCGGCTTTTGCGCGCATCTCGATGGCGCGGACTAGTGCCGCTTCAAATCGCTTGATCGTATAAGTGTTTGGTGTTCCGATGTAGACGTTGCGACGTAATGGTTTGTTGCCAAAACGCGGAATCAGAACTGCAAGACTACAGTCGCGAGGTTTACCCTTTTTTAATCGAAGAACTGGTCCATGTATACCGGGGGGCAGGTTGCTGCTTTTGTAGTCACAGGGTGCACGCTGGAATCCTGTGGGCGCCTGCATCGATGCGATGCGCTTGAGCAGCTCCTTTGTGGCCAGTTCGAGTGATCTCGCTGGCGATCCTCCACCATGCTTCAGATCTGAAAACATGAGAGTGCCAGCATACCGAATCTGCCACCCGTGCGTGGCGCGAAGGTCAATGCGTTGTATGTTTGCCGGGACTTCAAAGGTCTCGCCGCTCAATATGACGACAGTGCGTGTTTTCATGCTTACCCTTCGATGTAGAATGGCTCTGTTGATCTAAATGTCACAGACAGCCATGCTCATCACTTAATTAGCATAACACACTATGTAGACAAAAGTCAAGTTGTTACAAATTTATATTTATATAAAAATAAAATATGACGCACCGTGAGGTGCGTCATATTTTATTATTAGCTATATTTAGTTTTACTGTACTAATCATTACTAACGAAACAACTTAACAATAAAGAGTAGTATAACAGCACCTATAACTGCGACTATTAAGCTATAAAGGTTAAATCCTGTAACTCCAGCACTACCAAAGGTATTCATGACATATCCACCAATTACTGCGCCAACGACTCCAACAATGATATTCATTACAGATCCTTGCT
Organism: bacterium; assembly: GCA_031386485.1. Classification (GTDB taxonomy): domain Bacteria; phylum Patescibacteriota; class Minisyncoccia; order Phycocordibacterales; family UBA5272; genus JAUPVO01. The sequence continues at coordinate 4,562 of JANNCJ010000056.1, read as the reverse complement.
CAGCATTAGTCTTCATAATTATACTGGCTATCCACCCAGCAAGCGCGCCTAGCACAATCCAAAGTATTATATTGATCATATTTGTTTTAGCTGAATTGTTATTTTGTTCCAGCATAGCTTAACTCTAGCACAAGTATTACTTTTTGGGAAGGGATTCACAAGCTTCCCCGTCCTTATTACCATCAAGTCTATTCGTGTCACCACTAACGCCACCAGCATTAACAAAGAATTCTTGTGCCTCACTTTGAGTTTTAAAATCAGCACAATTGTACTCATCTGTATACTTGGCGACTTTTGTACCAGCTTTAACTTCTTCCTCTGTGACAACATTACCTTTGTTATCTCTTAGCACCTTAGAAGCACTTAAGCTTTTGGTCTCTACTAATTTACCTAAGTCAATATCATTATTTGTAGCCTCCATACCAAGTCCTGCACCGAGTAGACCAAAGATACCAAGTAGAATTTTCTTTTCTAAAGTATCTGGCTTTACATTTTGACCCAGCTCACTTCTAACACCTTCTGTACTAGTAAGATTACCAGTATCCACATTTCTAAAATAGAGTACAGCTACTAATAGCATCATTACTACTATAGTAACCAATCTAAAGTTTTTATTATTTCTTAAATTTTGCATATATATTAATAAAAACATTATAACATGATATAATCATAATATGAAAAAATTAAAAGCAATAACAAAGTGGGCCGCTATTATTATTGGGGCACTCATTCTATTATATTTTGTATTTAGTCTGATAGTTAGGCCAAGTACCGACAGGAATTGGACTCTTGATCAGAAAGTCTTGCCCCACATTACTTTATCTACCTCGACTATTAGTATCAAGAATATTAGAAACTTTAAATATAAAAGTGTAAGTGATTATGAAGCTAATTATTATGATGAAGTTTTTGAGCGAGGTAAAGTTAAAGACATCTGGTTTGTAGTGGAGCCTTTTGAGGGCCCGCAAGCTGCTCATACATTTCTTAGTTTTGAATTTGAAGATGGTAAATTCTTAGCTATCTCTGTTGAGATAAGAAAAGAAATTGGAGAATCATATCACCCAATTAGCGGGCTATTCCGTAAATATGAGCTTAATTATGTGATTGGTAGTGAGCAAGATCTGATTGGTCTGCGAGCAAATCACAGAAAGGACCAAGTATTTTTGTATAAAGTAAATACGACAAAGGAGAGAGCAAATATATTATTTGAAAGTATGCTAGTGAGAGCCATTAAGCTACAATCTGAGCCAGAATTTTATAATACGATCACTAATACTTGCACTACTAATATAGTATCACATGTTAATGACTTAGTAGATGATAGAGTACCATTTGATTATAGGATACTACTTCCAGAATACTCTGATTATTTTGCTTATGAGCTAGGTCTAATTGGAGAAGGTGAGAAATTAGATAATTTGAAATCTAAAAACAAAATTAATGACTTAGCCGCTAAGTATGATGGGCAAACTAATTTCTCACTTGGCATTAGAGGCAGATTAGAGTAGAATATGTATATGAAATATCTAATATATTCTCTCGGTAATCCTAGTAGTCAATATGCTTACACTCGGCATAACGCTGGTCGACTACTTTGTGACAGCTTAGACTTTGACACTATCGATGCTGAAGTAAAAATAAGTTTAAAACATATTGTGGGTATTAAGGATTTAATTTTAGAATACATAGTCCCTGATGTTTATATGAATGATTCAGGTAAGTTTATTGTGGATGATTTAAAATATAAAAATATAGACAATAAAAATATAATAATAGTCTATGATGATATAGATGTTCCGCTTGGAGAAATTAAGCTAAGTTACGATAGGAATAGTGGTGGGCATAATGGTGTAGAAAGTGTAATACAAAGTCTTGGCACAAAGGAATTTTATCGAGTACGTGTAGGAATTGGAGCGAAGACAAATAAAAATATGTTATTACAAGATTATGTTTTGTCTAAGTTAAGTGAGGACGAAATAGATATAATTTTAAACCAAGATATTAAAAATACATTTATCCAAAAGATTTGTGAAGTAATAAGACTAAGTAATTAATATTAAACTTGTCTTTACATGTTGATAAGTTTGTAGTTTAAATTTTTAATCATAGTATAATAAATATATAAGAATATAATTCTTATTAAAATATTTTAATTTATGGAAACTTTAACAAACATATCAAATTTGGTAGGAGAGTCATTAGCAGGAGTGCTAATAAAAGTAATCAACTTTCTTCCTAATCTAATAATTGCGCTTATACTCATCGTACTCGGATGGTTATTTGGTGGCATATTGGGCAGAGCTGTATCGCACTTAGTGCATGTGCTCAAAATTGACTCAGCTCTTAATAAAGCTGGCTTAAGCCAGATGCTTAATGGTGTCAACTTCTCAATGGCTAAGGTATTAGGCGGTCTTATTAAGTGGGTAGTAATCTTATCATTCTTAATGGCCGCTACTCAGCAAGTAGGGCTTGATACATTCGCAGCATTCTTCTGGTATATTATCGAATACATACCAAATGTAATAGTTGCTGTGATGATACTTATCGCTTCATTCTTGCTAGCTGACTTCGTAGCTAAGATCGTATCTGGATCTGCGAGAGCAGCTGGAGTCAATGGACGTGTGGCAGGCGGTATATCAAGATATACGATAATTATAGTTGGTGTATTAGCAGGACTAACTCAGCTTAATATAGCGAGCGGCTTTATGCAAATACTATTTACTGGTCTAGTTGCAGCATTATCTCTCGCTCTCGGACTTGCATTTGGTCTAGGAGGTCGTGATGCAGCAGCTAAAGCGCTTAACAAATTAGAAGATCATTTCGAATAAAGAAAGTTGATTTAACAAAAATGCCCATCAAGACGATGGGTTTTTTTGTGGATAAGTACATTTTTTTATAATTAAGTGGGTGTATAATACTATTAAGTGGGATAGGGTGGGACCACTTAAACTCTAGAGCATATGTTAATTGGAAAATATAATCATACAATAGATATAAAAAATAGAGTTTCTTTACCATCAAAATGGAGAACTTATCTTGGGGATAAAATCATAATAACTACTGGACTAGATAAAGCCTTATATATTTATAGTCAAGAAGATTGGGATAAAATTGCTGCCGCTCTTAATTCTAACAGCTTCTTAAGCCAGCATAGCAGAAATATATCAAGATATATATTTGCTAATGCATACGACTTGTCTATTGACAGTCACGGTAGAGTATTATTACCAGAAAGCTTGTTAGAGTATGCTGATCTTAAAGTAGATGCAGTGCTAGCTGGAAGCTATAATAGAGCTGAGATTTGGAATGAGACCAATTACAATCAAAGCATTAAGGATATTACAGAGAATATTAATGAGATTACGGCTAGTGTCTTAAAAGAAATCAATAATAAATAATAAAATGCAATCAGGCACGCTAGATCAAAATGTAGAAGGAATGCATATACCAATACTAGTAAATGAGGTAATGGTGGGCCTAAATATTAAGCCTAGTGATATAATCATAGATTGTACTGCAAATAGAGGAGGTCACAGTAAAGAAATATTAAAATATCTAGACAGTAACGGTCTCCTGATATGTAATGATTTAGATCAGACAGCCCTAAATGAATTGAAAGAGGAACTCAGTGTTATGAAAGATAAGAGTATAATATATACAAATGACAACTTTGCAAATATAGAGCAAATACTAGAGAGTCTAAAAATTAAAAAAGTTGATAAGATATTTGCTGATCTGGGTATTTCTTCTCAGGAAGTTGATATCTCTGGTAGAGGTTTTAGTTTTCAAAAGGACGAGCCATTACTAATGACATTTAGATCTAACCCAGAAGAAGAGACTCTGACTGCCGAGGAGATAGTAAATAATTGGAGTGAGGAATTAATAGCAGATATTTTATACAATTTTGCTGATGAGACATATGCAAGGAGAATAGCAAGGCAAATCGTAAAAAGTAGAAGGCAAAAAAATATAAAAACGACATTTGATTTAGTTAATATTATCAAAGAAGCAACGCCAAAATATTATCATCATCAGAAAACACATTACGCAACCAAATCATTCCAAGCTCTTAGAATGGCAACTAATACTGAAATAGATAATATTATTAAATTATTAGAAAGTACAAATATGATTTTAAGCCTAGGAGGGAGAATAGCCATATTAACCTTTCATAGTGTAGAGGATAGGATAGTTAAGCAAAAAGCAAAAGAGCTAGGACTCAAAATGGTGTATAAGAAACCGCTAACTCCAAGTCGGGAAGAATTGCTGAGAAATAGAAGAGCGAGAAGCGCCAAATTAAGAATATATGAATATAATATATAATAATAAAAACATAAATAAAATACTAAAAGTAGCAATTCTTTGTTTTTCTATGGCAATCTTGGTTTACTTTTATATTAATTTAAAGGTTGTCTCAGGAATAATTAGTCACAAGAGGTTTGATATTAATATCTCAAAACTTTCTAATGAAATATTAGAAAGAGAAAAAGATCTTGCACTTTTAAGATATTCGCTTAGTGGTGAAAGTTTAGCCTACTATAATTTATACAAAATTGAGACCA
>JANNCJ010000101.1:0-1950 GCA_031386485.1 bacterium | reverse complement strand
CGCATATTTTTATTTAAATTAACCTTGCACTTGTTTGCACTTCGGATTCTTACAGATTACACGAAGAGCCCCACGACGACGTACCATCTGACAATTTGAACATATTTTTTTGATAGATGATCTAACTTTCATGTAAGTTCGGATATTATACTATATTTTTAATAATAATGCAAATAATTATGAATAATTATTTCTTGGCTTCCTTAAAGACTACTCTTTTACGGAGTACCGGATCGTATTTCTTAAGCTCAATCTTGCGAGTGACTTTCTTTTTGTTTTTGGTAGTATAAATCACAGTTCCTGTGGCTTTATTGACTATCTTGATTAATCTATCTTGTGACATACTTGTTTGTTAAATTGTACTGATAATTTAATATTAACATTATACTATAAATTAGCTTAAAAATCAAATTTCTTTAAGAAATAATCTTTAAGGTCATTTATATTTACCCTCTCTTGAGCCATAGTATCTCTATCACGTACTGTTACAGTGTTAAAATTAGCACTAGCCTCGTCCACAGTATCAAAGTCTACTGTGACGCAGTATGGAGTACCGATCTCATCTTGGCGTCTATACCTCTTCCCTACATTACCGTTATCGTCATATACTACCTGACCTATATTATACTTTATAAAAGTAGTCTTTATATCTTTGTATAAATCTTTAGCTTTTTCCGTTAATATTTCTTTATTCTTAAGTAGTGGCGAGATGCAGACTTTAACCGGAGCTATATTATTATTTAATTTTAAGACTATTCTGATATCGCTACCGTCTTTGGCCTCACTCACATCCTCTTCGTTATAAGCGTCTGATATAAAAGCTAGGAACATTCTGCCCATACCAACCGACGTCTCGAGTATCCAAGGTATATACTTCTCGCCGCTATCACCCTCAGTATAACGTAGATCTACGCCTGAGAATTTCATATGCTGAGTAAGATCATAATCTGTCCTGTCATGCACACCCTCAAGCTCATCAAATCCGAGACTCGGGAAATTATACTCTATATCCCAAGCGTCAGAGGCATAAAATACTAAATTGTCATGTTGTTTGAATTTTAAATTCTCAGCTTTTATGCCATTATTTATATACCAATTAAGCCGATCTTGTTTTAGCTTTTCATAAGCTTCTTTGTTTTGATTTGGTTTTACAAATATTTGCGTGTCTGCCTGCTCAAGCTCACGAGTGCGAAAGAGGAAATTACGGGGGGATATCTCATTCCTGAAAGCTTTACCAATTTGTACTATACTAAAAGGTAATTTAGGATTCATCGAGTCTACGATGTTCTTGTAGTCTAGATATATACCCTGGCATGCTTCACCTGGCAAATACACAGGCTCGACATTCTCTGAGGTAAAATCTCCAAGATTAGACTTAACAAGCAGGTTAAAAGCCTTGGCCGCCGTAAAATTTTTCTTGCCACATTTTGGACAAGGTATCTTGCTCCTATTCTCATCGAATAATTTGTTTATCGCATCTTCTGTCATCTTCTCATCTGCTGTAATTCCAATCTTAGCAAGCTCCTTATCAACACGAATACGAGTATTGCAGTCACGGCATTCTGCTAGTGGGTCAGAGAATCCTGAAGTATGACCACTCGCATCCCAAACTTTTGGATGTTTAAACATGCCTGAGTCTAATCCATAAGCATTTTCTTTCTCATACACATTAGCTTTCCACCAGGCACGCTTAAGATTATTAAGTAGCTCGACACCATTTGGACCATAATCAAATACACCAGCCAGTCCACCATAAATCTCCGAGCCTTGATAAATAAATCCTTTCCTTTTGCATAGGCTTACTATTTTTTCCATCTTGCCCGTCGTAGCTTTGGCGAAGTCGGGTGTTAATATTTTATCATTCATATTATACTATTATACTTTAAATTATTTGTAAATCAAGTCAGACCCAACCCCTTCACCGCTTCGCGGAGCTTCCCCAAGGGAAGC
>JANNCJ010000100.1:0-14502 GCA_031386485.1 bacterium | reverse complement strand
AAAAGAAACTAAAATTTCAAACTCTAATTGCTATATTACACGCAAGAAAAAAATTAATGACATTCTAACCATTCCTCTTGAAAAGATTTTAGATTGTTTGTCTAAAGATTTCCTATAATACTTATCATGAACATGCAATTGTAATCAAATCTTAGACTTAGTAGAAATATAGTTGGAATGATTGTTATGTGCATAATAATCTAAATTATAGTATTATATAAATATAATCACTTAATTATATGTATCTAAACAAAAGCTATATACTAGGCAACTTAACAAGAGATCCAGAGCTTAAGAGTCTGCCAAATGGCACCAAAGTCTGCAACTTCTCTCTCGCTACCAACAGAGTCTACAAAGACGCTACAGGTAACAAGCAAGAGCAAGTTGAGTATCACAACATCGTGACCTTCGCGAGGCAAGCTGAGCTATGCGGCGAATATCTTAAGAAAGGGCAGCAATGTCTCATCGAGGGGAGAATAACTACGAGGAGCTGGGATGACGCTAATGGTGGTGGTAAGAAGTATAGGACTGAGATCATAGCTGAGAATGTGCAATTCGGAGCTAAGAATACTCAAGGCTCACCGGTAGCCATGAATACATCTAGCGATGACACGAGCGCAGTTACTAGTACACCAAGCAAAAATAACTTAGATACCATAGATTATGGTGAGATAATTAATCCAGATGATATACCGTTCTAAAATTTAATAAATAATAATCATCCCACTACGCTCCAGAATGCAAAAGAGCTACGCGGGACACAGCAAGCATGAAAAACAGAATAATAATAAAAAATATAGACTACAAAGATGTAGACACAATTAAGAAATTCATTAATCCTAATGCAAGAATCTTAGGGAGGAGAAAGACTAACATGTCAGCCACAGATCAGAAAGATCTTAATCGCGCTATCAAGCGAGCGAGATTTATGGGCTTACTCCCATACATCGCTAGCTAGAGTATAGTTAAACGTTTGCAAAAGATTTTGTTTGTGCTATTATAGATATATAAGCGATGAAGAGACTAATCACCTTGGAGCTTGGGAAGAATTTGCTTTCTAATTAAAGTAAAAGTAGAACCCGTAAAAAGAACAAAACAAGGTGGTACCGCGACAAGCTATAAATATAGAATCGCCCTTGAGTAATATTACTCTAGGGTGATTTTATTTAATTAAACAATATGCAAAATCAAAATATAAACGTAAAGAAATCAGTTAATGAGAAAGAGCTTGAGACTCTGGCCTTTTGGGGCGAAAATAAAATTTTTGAAAAGTCTCTGAGTAAGTCTTCAGAAAAGTCTTATACTTTTTTTGATGGGCCGCCATTCGCGACTGGCATGCCGCATCACGGCACCATACTAGCGGGTACAATCAAAGATATAATACCAAGATATAAGACTATGCAAGGCTATGATGTGAGGCGTGTCTGGGGCTGGGATTGTCATGGACTACCTATAGAGAATATGATTGAGAAGGAGCTTAATCTAAAGACAAAACAAGATATAGAGGACTTAGGAATAGACAAATTCACCAAGGCTTGTAGTGACTCAGTCATGCGCTATGATGCTGAATGGAAGAGAATAATACCACGTCTCGGTAGATGGGTTGATATGGAGAATGCTTATAAGACTATGGATAGTACTTATACTGAGAGTGTCTGGTGGGCGTGGAAGCAGCTCTATGATAAAGGCCTCGCCTATGAGGGGTATAAGATAATGCATATATGTCCCCGCTGTGAGACGCCGCTCGCGCAGAGCGAGGTCGGACTCGAGTATCACGACATCACAGATATGACAGTGACAGCAGTATTCGAATTAGTAAACAAAAAATATAATGATAATAAATTATCTGTATTAGCCTGGACTACAACTCCTTGGACGCTACCAGGTAACACGGCGCTCGCAGTAAATAAGAATTTAGAATATGTGATAGTTGAAAGTGATACAGGCCTCACCCCAGCCCTCTCCCAAGGAGAGGGGGAGAAGACAGTAACTATTAATTATTATATAGTAGCCAAGAAATTAGTAGAAAAAGTTTTTGCAAAAAGTGAAAGTTATAAAATAGTAGAGGAGATAAATATAAATGATTATATTGGAGAAAGTTATATACCAGTCTTTGAGACATTTAATAATGAAGAATATTTAAGTAAGTTAGAGAATAGTGAGAATATCTGGAAGATATGGCATGCAGACTTTATCACTGACGACTCAGGCACTGGTATAGCGCATGAGGCACCCGCGTTTGGAGCTGAGGATTATGAGCTGGCAAAACAAAATAACATTCCTATCATCAAGCATGTGCTCATGAATGGTCACTTTGTAAGTGAGGTAGAAGAGTCTGTGCCTGAGCTTAAGGGCTTAGTAGTCAAAAAGAAAGATGACTCTATCTCTACAGATATAGAAATAGTAAAATTATTGGCGCATGGGGGTAAATTATTTTCTAAAGAAAAGATAATACATAGCTATCCATTATGCTGGAGATGTAAGACTCCGCTACTTAATTATGCGACTTCGTCATGGTTTGTAGATGTGCCAAAGATAAAGGATAAGCTGATAAGTGAGAATCAAAATATTAATTGGGTACCAGCACATGTGCGTGACGGGAGATTTGGCAAGTGGTTAGAGGGCGCTCGCGAGTGGGCAGTGAGTCGTAAGAGATATTGGGGTGCGCCACTTCCAATCTGGAGAAGTGAGAAGACGGGTGAGATAAAAGTGATTGGATCTCTTGACGAGCTCTCGCAAAATATAAAAAATAAATCAAATAACACTTACTATGTTATGAGGCATGGAGAGTCTAATTCAAATATTAAAAGTATTTTGGACTCTAGTGGTGACCCTACAAATCACCTAACAGAGAACGGAAAAGAACAAGTCAGAAACCAATTTGAAAAACTAAAAGAATTAAAAATAGATCTAATAGTAACTTCACCTGTTTTAAGAGCAAAAGAAACATCAAGTATAGTCTCAGAAATACTAGGTGGGGTAGAGGTTATTGAAGATGTCAGACTTAAAGAATTTGATCTTGGAATATATGATAAAAAAAGTGTAAAAGAATTCCACACAAAAGGAACAAGATCTCTCGCTCATCTTGACGTTAGGGTTGAAGGAGGGGAGACGCATAGAGAAGTTAAAAGTAGAGTAACTTTGTCACTGCTTGACGTAGAAACTAAGTATAAAAATAAAAATGTTTTATTTATAACTCATGGAGCTCCAGGGTGGATGCTTCTCGCAGGTGCATCAAATATGAATGATAAAAAAATTCATGAAGAAATGAATAAAGACATATCAGATTATTGGCTCCCCAATGCACAGATATTTAATTTAGATTTTAAAAATCTTCCACGTGATGAGAACGGGCAAGTTAATCTGCACCGCCCTCACATAGATAAAATTATATTAAGTGATAGTGATGGTAATGACATGAAGATTATAGGAGATGTCTTTGACTGTTGGTTTGAAAGTGGGAGCATGCCATTTGCTCAGCTACATTATCCATTTGAGAATCAGGAATTATTTGATAATAATTATCCAGCCGACTTCATCGCTGAGGGGGTGGATCAGACTAGGGGATGGTTCTACTCGCTCATCAATCTCGGAGTCGCACTTTTTGACAAGGCTCCTTATAAGAATGTCATAGTTAATGGCACGGTGATGTCAGATGATGGCACGAAAATTAGCAAGAGTCTTAAGAATTATACTGACCCGATGCTGCTCGTGGAGAAGTTTGGGGCAGATGCCTTCCGTTATTATCTAGCCAATAGTCCTGTGATGCAGGGTGAGCAGCTAGACTTTATAGATAAAGATTTAGAAGATGTGTACAAGAAAAATGTGGTAAGGTTAGAGAATGTGATGGAGTTTTATATTATGTATGATACAGAAGTCACCTCAGATCCAAACCCCTTCACCGCTTCGCGGAGCTTCCCCATAGGAAGCGCTGACCCAATTGAATCCAGTCCTTCCCTTTGGGAAGGTGCCGTAGGCGGAAGGGGTTTGTATTCTAAAAATATTCTAGACTCCTGGATTATAAATAGACTTCATGAGATTATTAATACTGGTATCAAAGGCTATGAGAATTATAAGCTTAATGATGCGGTAAGCGGCGTAGATAAATTCGTCGACGACTTATCGACTTGGTATCTGAGGCGAAGTAGAGATAGACTCAAAGATGGGAGTATGGATGCGCTCGAAACACTTAAATATATTTTCTTAGAGTATAGCAAATTCATAGCGCCGATAATGCCATTCTTAGCTGAAAGATTATATAAAGAAGTGGGAGGCGAGCAAGTAAGCGTACACCTCGACTCATTCCCCACCATTCATGATGTAGATGAGAAGATAATAAATGAGATGGAGGAGGTGAGAAGAGTGGTGAGTGAGGTCTTGATGATGAGGCAAAAGAATAATGTGGGAGTGCGTCAGCCGCTAGCTAAGCTTATAATTAACAAAAATATAGACCATAAATATTTTGAAATAATAAAAGATGAGCTTAATGTTAAAGAGATAGTCATAGATGAGAAGAGAGAGAGTTGTGAGCTAGATTTTAACCTGACGAGCGAGCTTATAAGCGAGGGCAAGCTGCGTGAGCTAAGTAGAATAATAAAAGATAAACGCAAAGAGCTAGGACTAATCTCCTCTGATAATATCTCTCTCACTCTCTCAGGAGAATATATGGACTTAATTAATGATGATTACAAAAGAGAGATGAGAATAGAAGATATAAAAGAGGGGGAGAGCGTGGAGATAAGTAAGGTATAATATGTCCATAGAGAAAGAGACTACAAGCGCGATAGTTATAGGGGCTTATGATAGTGGGGAGAGTGATGCTATGCTTAAGCTTTATACTAGAGACTTTGGTATGATATTCGCTTTGTCAAAAGGCTTAAAAAAAAGTAGCAAGCTGCGGGCTCATCTTATGCTTGGCCGAGTCTCAGACATTACTCTCGTTAAGGGTAGAGAAGTCTATAGAGTAGTTGGGGCGAGAGAGAGTAGCGAATACAAATCAATTAATTTAAAATATTTTATTACTGTTATTAATAGATTGGTACACGGTGAGATCAAAAATATCAGACTCTATGATAGGATAATCAAGTATGGATATGTTAAAGATGTAGACACTCTCACCCTGAAGTTAGCAGTCAGTGCAGAGCTACTCATAGTACTCGGCTATCTCGACACTCACAAGCTTGGTATAAATATCGAAGACTATATTAAAATGGAGGTAGAAGAATTTCTTCTCCTCGTACAACTAAGAAAGAGAGATGTTACTCACATGGTGAGGAGTGGATTAGAAGACAGTATGTTATAATTTAGATATGCAAAGTGAAGCAAAACAAGATATAAATAATACATTAGAAGTGCCTAGCGATTGGAGCCATGTGGATGAGCTGGCGATTGCAAAGGAGCTGGGAGTAGAGGAGACTGTGAAGCATAAATCTATATTCTTACCATTTCTGATAGTAGGAGTGGTAACTTTATTACTTGCTATAGGCTTTGCCTATTATCAGTATGAGTTTAGCAAGAATCAGGTCTCGAGCGATAAGATATTAATCACTACAGATATAAAAGAAAATCTAAGAGCCGGAGAGTCTAATCTAATTAATCTTAGCCTCAATAACAGCAATATGATGGACCTCAGTAATGTAGAGCTTAAGATTACATATCAAAGAGGCTTCACTAGGCAAGGTGAGGCTGATATTGTCACAAGTGTATTTTATTTTGGAGATTTAAAGCCGGCTATATATTATTCTACCTCCACTTTTATTAGCTTGGTTGGTAATGAGAATGATGTTCGTAAATTCAAAATTGATATGAAATATAAGGTACAAGGATCTAATGCGGAATTTAACAAGTCATATGAGAGTAATATAAGAATAAGCAATCCATCACTATCTCTTAAAATAGAAAGTAGTGATAATGTACTCGAAGAGAATGAGATTACTTACAAATTTAAAGTTAAAAATCTATCCTTAGATAGCTTCCAGCGATCAGCTCTAGTAATAGAAGTGCCGCCAGCCTTTGTTATTAAGCGTAATCCTGAGATAGAAGATCAGAAGAAAATTATAATTGAGACCTTAAAGGTAGGAGAAGAAAAAGAATATTCTATTACTGGTTATTATAAAGCTAGTATTGGGGAGACCAAGATACTCAGATCTTATGTGGCTGTGACCAATAGCACAGATGATCCAGGATCAGCCTATGCCGAAGATGTCAAAGAGATTGTCGTAAGGTCGTACCCTTTAACTTATAAATATAAGTTAAAGAGCAACAACAGTGAAGGCAGTTATTTTGAGGTGGGTAAAGAGAATATATTAGAGTTTGAGCTCACTAATATTACAGATGACGCTGTCAGTGACGTGACTATGCTAATACAGAATGAGCTCACTAAAGATGTTATAAGCGTAGACGGGAAGCAAATTAGCTCCTTGATTAAAGTCACACCAAGCGAACCTTCTATAATACCTGTTTCAATTATGAATTCTTTTGTAGGAACTTATGATTATAAGCTCGAGATTTTTGGTAAGCTGCGGGGCATGTCAGATACTGTTCTACTTAGCAAAGGTATACTTAATATTAAATTTAAAAATGCGGACCAGTATTAGCTATCCATAAGTAATTTTGAATAACAGCCTAATTGTGTTATTATATATTTTATGCCCTTGTAGCTCAGTCGGTAGAGCAACTGCCTTTTAAGCAGATGGTCGCAGGTTCGATTCCTGCCGGGGGCACCAGCGTTAAGAAAATATGCAAGATAAAGTTATAGAATTTCTAAAAATAAAAGAGAAGGTGCCAAGCATACATCCTCACGAGCTATTTACTGTAGGGCCCCTAACTTACACCACGAGTACGATGATGATAACTTTATCCCTGATATTTTTTGTATTTATCGCATATAAAGCGACGAAGTTTAATCTTGTGCCTAGCAAGTTTCAGAATTTTGTTGAGCTGGTGATAACTTTTATCCACGATTTCATTTCTAACATATTAAGTGATAGAGAAAAGGGTTATAAGTTACTTCCTTATATTGGCTCAGTATTTTTGTTTATCATTTTTGCTAATCTCATACCACTCATACCATTTATTAGTAGTATTGAGTGGCATGGGTCACATCTTTTTACTGCAGCTACGGCTGATTTTAATACTACATTTTCTCTTGCTCTCGCGTCTGTAGTCTTGCTACATATTACAGGATTCTGGCAGAATGGGGCTAAGTATCATCTATCTCACTTTTTGCAATTTGATAAAATAATAAATGGATTCAAAAAAAGTTTTGCCGATGGTATGCTGGGTATTATACATTTCTTTGTGGGCATCATAGAGATTATTGGCGAGTTTGCAAAAATAATCTCATTATCTCTTAGACTTTTTGGTAACATTTTTGCTCACGAAGTCTTGATGATTATATTGCTTGGCTCATTCTCAATATTTATACCTGCAATTTGGATGGGCATGGGAGTGCTGGTCGGCATAGTGCAGGCTATAGTATTCATGGCGCTACTCACAGTCTACTACACTTTACTTGTCGGCAATGTTGACAAGAAGCATTAGTTGGTAGTAGAATTACCTTGATCATCAATCAAATTTGCTAGGAACAACGACGATGAGTATAAAATTTAGCGCGTCTCTTTCCTCGGCTTGCACACCCGCTGCAGAGCAAACTAAAAAAGAGGTTGAAATTCTTGAGACATCTCTTCTAGAAGCGCAAAATGAGTTGAGAAGAAGGGTGATGCACAGAGAAGAGCTGATCAATGATCTGGTGCTGATGAATACTCAAGATCATTTGAGAGGCGAAAATAAATGGGAGCATATTTTTGCTGCACTCTTATGTGCGCCAAGAACTCTGCTTTTTTTTCTTTGCGACAAAAAAGAGAATGCTTTTGCGCGTACACTGATAAAGCACAAACTAGTACACACAGACGCTTCCACTGCCCAGACAGAAGAGCTGGCCAGAGGGATTGCTCGTGCTCGTGCCAAGTGTCAAGCGCTAAGGATGCGGATCAGAAGGGTTTCACAAGAGTAAGTGCCGGCTCGCAGTTGTAGATGCGGGCTTTTTATTTTATTTATTCCCCAATTTATGCTATAATAGGCTAATATTTATTTATGAACATAAAAACAAATACAAACGAGAGAGAGAGCGTAATAGGTAAGATCACTCAGATTATCGGTCCGGTTGTTGACGTAGAATTCGACAATAATTTACCACCGCTCAAAAATGCTTTGCTAATACAAAATAATGGTGAAGACATATACCTCGAAGTAGCACAGCATGTTGGTCTCCATGAGGTGAGATGTATAGCCATGATGGGTACTGAGGGCTTAAGTCGTGGTATGACTGTGACTGACACTAATAATCAGATACAAGTACCGGTCGGACCAGAAGTGTTAGGGAGAATGTTTAATGTGGTCGGTGAGAGTATTGATGGCAAAGGGGACCCAGGTGCTAAGAAGAAATATGACATACACAGGAAAGCTCCTAAATTTGAAGATCAATCGACTAAAGCCGAAGTCTTAGAGACTGGTATCAAAGTTATTGATCTCATCTGCCCATTCTTAAAGGGTGGTAAGATAGGACTTTTTGGAGGAGCTGGTGTAGGCAAGACAGTAATTATCCAAGAGCTTATACGTAATATTGCAGCTGAGCACGGAGGATACTCTATATTTGCAGGAGTAGGGGAAAGATCAAGAGAGGGTAATGATCTTTATAGAGAGATGGAAGAGTCAGGAGTACTCGCTAAGACTACGCTTGTCTTTGGTCAGATGAATGAGCCGCCAGGAGCGAGAGCTCGCGTAGCATTATCAGCCCTGTCTATGGCAGAATACTTTAGAGATGAAGAAAATAAAGACGTGCTCATGTTCGTAGATAATATATTTAGATTCACTCAAGCAGGATCTGAGATCTCAGCACTACTTGGTCGTATGCCATCAGCTGTGGGATATCAGCCTACGCTCGCGACCGAGATGGGTGAGCTACAAGAGAGAATAACAAGTACAAAGAATGGATCGATTACGAGTGTGCAAGCTGTCTATGTGCCAGCGGATGACCTGACCGACCCAGCACCTGCTACCACATTTGCTCATCTCGACTCGACAGTGGTTCTCTCGAGGCCATTATCTGAGTTAGGTATATATCCAGCTGTTGATCCCCTCGACTCCACCTCGACAGTACTGAGCCCAGAGATAGTAGGAGAAGAACATTATAAAGTGGCGAGAGGTGTGCAAAAAATCCTGCAGAGATATAAAGACTTGCAAGACATAATAGCCATACTCGGCATGGATGAGCTTAGTGATGAAGACAAGAAAACAGTTGCGAGAGCAAGAAGAATACAAAAATTCTTTTCACAACCATTCTTCGTCGCGGAGCAATTTACTGGTCGTTCTGGGGCCTATGTCAAGCTGGCTGATACTATTCGTAGCTTCCAAGAGATATTAGAAGGCAAGCACGACGATGTGCCTGAGTCAGACTTTTATCTAAAGGGTGGTATAGAAACAGTTTTAAATAAATAAAATTAATTTAAATAAATGATAAATGTTAAGATATTAACCAAAGAAAGCGTGGCCCTCGAAGCAGAAGCACAAAAAGTAAACATAACTACAACCACAGGTGAGATAACAGTGCTAAGTGGTCACGAGGCTCTGATCAGTACTATTAGTGATGGCAAGATAACAGTGGTTAAGAGTAATGGAGAAATATTAAAGCTGGCAGTGTTTTATGGTTTGGCTCATGTAGAAAATATTAAAGGTAAAACAAATTTGATAATCATGCTCGAGAGCATAGAAGATATAAAAGAAAAAAAAGAAGAGGCTCTCAAAGAAGCTAAGTTAAAAGCAAAGTTAGCACTTAAAGAAAAAGAGTCTGATTTTAACTTAGAAAGTAGTGTGCTCGGGAATATAAATAGATTTAAACATAAGAAATAACTAAGAGTGATACCCTCGCTTGGATTATGCTATAATATATAAGAATATTAAATACATGATACTCAAATCTATTACGATGCAAGGATTTAAGAGTTTTGAGAAAAAGACTATAATCGACTTATCCAAAAACATAACAGGAGTAGTCGGTCCAAATGGTAGCGGCAAGAGTAATATTGGCGAGGCCATTAGATTTGTGCTCGGTGAGCAGTCTATGAAGAGCATAAGGAGCAAAAGCTTGAGCGATTTGATTTTTAGAGGAGCCAAAGATGGTAACTCGCTTAGTCGAGGTCAAGTCTCTATAGAGCTAGACAATACGGGCTTTAAGCCTCAAGTAGATGATGAGAATTTGTCTAAGCTTTTAGTTTTAGACACTATTATCTTAACAAGAGAAGTTTATAGTGATGGAGGAAGTACTTACAAGATTAACGGAGCAGAAGTCAGGCTCAAAGATGTGCAGCTAATTTTATCTTTTGCGGGTATTGGAGCCTCTAATCATACTATCATTTCTCAAGGTGAAGCTGACAAAATATTAAGCTCTAGTCCTCGTGAACGCAAGGAGATGATAGAGGATGCTCTCGGCCTCAAGTTACATCAAGTCAGGTTAAAAGAAAGCGAAAAGAAGCTTAAAAAGGTAGAAGATAATATTAATATTGCTAATGTCATCAAGAGAGAGCTAAGTCCCGAGCTTAATCATCTTAAAGTCCAAATGGAAAAGATTAGTAAAGTAGAAGAAGAGAGAATTAAGCTACAAGTAGCATATATTGATTACTTTAGATACGAAGAAGATCAAATTATCAGTCTTCAGCATAAGATTAAGAATAGTAAAAATATAGATGAGGAGATAAAGCTAGGAGAAAATAAATTAGCAGAAACAAATCTAAACATAGAAAAAATTTTAAATACTAAGACTGATCATAACCAAGATCTGAAAGAAGCTAAGCAAAAGAGCATATATGAGACAGAGAGTCATATAAGTATTTTAAATTATGAATTAAATCAGCTAAAGCTAAGTCAAAGTAATCAAAATAAAGATATCATAGTTAAGAGGTATCTTTATGAAGATCTTATAACAAAATTTTCCAATATTTTAAAAGCCTTAAAAGACAAGAGTGAGATTAATGTAATTCAATTATTAGAAAATCTACTAAGCAATATTTCACTTTGGTCAAATGTAAGTACAAATCAAGCTGAATTAGATAAAAAGATTTCTAATCTAAGCTCACAGATAGAAAGTGAGAAAGTCATACTACAAGAACTAAGATCAGAGTATGAAGATTTGAAAATGTCTTTGAGTTATAATAATCAAGCCCAAGAGCTTAACGAGTTATATATGAGTAAAGAAAAGATTCAAAATCAGCTCAGAATAAATATACAAATTAAAAATAGCCAGCATGATGACATGATGAGACTACAAGAAAGAGAGAGAGTCTTCATTTATAACTTAGAGGAAGGTACAAAGTTTGCAGGGCATCAGATTCTAAATTATAAAACTCATAAGCTTGCAGATAATTATAATCATAATTCATGTGAAAGATTGATAGAAAGGCTCAAAATAAGAATTGAAGAAATTGGCATAATAGATACAAGTACGATCAAGAATAGTTTTGAAGAGCTAAATGACAGATATATGCATTTAGAGAAAGAGATTAATGATTTGGAAGTAAGTAGAAAGTCAGTAGACACTCTTATAAATGAGCTTGAGAATAGTATCAAAGTGGATTTTAACAAAGGATTAGACAAAGTCAACTTTGCTTTTGATAATTATTTTGGACAAATATTTGCTGGAGGTCGCTCTAAGCTCTTTGTGAGCAAATTTGAAAATGAAGCAGAGGATGGTGAAGTGCTCGGCATTGATCTAGCGCTTAGCTTACCTAACAAAAAGGTGAGTGATCTTAATATGCTCTCTGGAGGTGAGAGGACGCTAGCTAGTATCGCCTTACTATTTGCGCTCACCTCGATCTCACCGCCACCCTTTATGGTGCTTGATGAGACAGATGCTGCACTCGACGAGTCTAATGCGAGGAAATATGGCAAACTTTTGCGAAAGCTAGGAGAAAAGTCTCGCCTACTTGTCATCACTCATAATAGAGAGACCATGAATGAGTGCGATGTTTTGCTTGGTATTACTATGACTAGCGGCGGCGATTCACGCATACTCTCGATCAAATTCGACTAGTATATGCGAGAAGAAAATAAGAAAAAAAGTGAGGGTAGCATAAGTACATTCCTGACTCTAATTAATAACAGAATCACCTCTAACATATTGATATATTTTATTTCTATACTACTTATAATTAACGCATATATATTAGGCGGTATGGTTAGTATCAAAAATAGACCAGCTAACTCTCTATTTATTTCTGACTATGATATTAATAATATAACTAGCTCAACCACAGCAAGCACAAGTCAAGAATCAGAAATGGATAACAAAATAATTTTTGGCTCCTCTAAGGGTAAATATTATTATTACAAGGGTTGTGAGGCTACTAATCTCTCACCCAAAAATCTAGTCTATTATAAGAGCGAAGTCGAGGCTAAGAGTCTGGGTAAAATACTGCATTCATCATGTCAATGAGAAATATTCATTAGACTTCGCGGTACACATAACAAAATGGTATAATAAGGCAGAAAGAATATGAATAATATCGAAGAGATTAAGGATAAGCTAAGCATACTAGAAGTAGTGAGTAGCTATATCAAGGTGGAGAAAAGTGGTAGTCAGTATAAGGCACGTTGCCCTTTTCATAATGAGAGGACGCCTAGCTTTTATGTCTCACCTATTCGTAGATCATTCCATTGCTTTGGCTGTGGTGTATCTGGGGACATATTTAAATTCGTAGAGAAGATCGAGAACATGGATTTTAAAGAGTCACTCAGAGTACTAGCTGATAGGGCTGGGGTTAAGCTTAGTTATAAAAGTAAAGAAGAAGATAGTACGCTAATTGGCATACTTAGTGATGCTAAGGACTATTACATTAAGTCTCTCCGTGAGTCACCTACTGCGCTCAAGTATCTCCACGATAGAGGACTGACAGACGAGATGATAAGAGAATTTGATATCGGGTATGCGATCAATGATTGGCGTAAGCTTTTTACCCATCTCATGATGTTCAATTATAAAGTGGACGACATAGTAGACTCTGGACTGATAATTAAAACAGATGACAATAAATATTATGACAGATTTAGAGGGCGAGTGATGTTCCCAATTCGAAACATTAGCGGAGCAGTGGTTGGATTTACTGGGCGTGTACTCCCAGAGTATGATGATGGCAAAAGTGGCAAGTATGTTAATACTCCTGAGACCAAGCTCTATCATAAAGGTCGTATACTTTTTAATTATGATAAAGCCAGGAAGCACATAGCGGAGAATCGAGAGCTAGTACTCGTGGAGGGTCAGATGGATGTGATAATGAGCTATATGGTGGGTATAAAGAATGTGGTCGCAGTTTCTGGTACAGCTCTAACAGATGAGCATGTTAAGATGATATCGAGGCTTGCTGACGAGGTAGTGCTCGCGCTCGATAGTGATCAAGCGGGCATAGCAGCCGCTAAGAAGAGTGCTCTTATGTGCGCTTACGGTGATATCAAAGTCTATACGGTAGAGCTTAGTGAGAAAGATGTCGCTGACACCGTAAAAGAGGATAACAATAAGTGGGTAAATATTTATAAGGCTAAGATCAAATATAGTAAAAGCTTATATAATGCTTATTTAAAGTTATCAAATGACGATGAGAAAATTAAATATATAAGGGATACCATAGCCCCCTTTCTTAAAGCAATTAGATCAGAAATAGAGAGGGAGTTTGAGATTAATAATTTTGCAAGACTTAGTAATCTGCAAGCAGACAGTATAAGAGCTGAGATAAATAGTATTAAGAGCGATGCAGAAGTGAGCGAGACAAGTAGAGAAGTGGTTAAAATAGATAAATATGAAGAAATAAAAGTAGAGATCAAAGTGTTAGAAGTAGAGCTCAGAATAGTTAATAGAGTTAAAATAGTTGAAGGTGATGAGATACCAGATGAAGTCTATAATCAGAAAGTTATCTATCTCACTGAGCGTGGTGCTCTCAACCAAAGTTATTATGAGGACTTGGTTAAAGATTATAACAAGCAGATCTTTGACATCGAGCATAAGAGATTGGCTGATCTCGTCAATAGTGGCGAGCCAGAAGCCTTAAGTCAGCTTCAGGATTTGGTTAAAAGTCGTAACTCGTCTTAGATTATCGTGGTAATATATTCTCCCACAAAGTAAGCGACTAGCGCTGATATCGAGCACACTATGATAGATTGCAAAATAGTTCTAAGTATATTACGCTTAAGCACTCGTCCGCGTAAGTACCCAATATAAGTAAAGCCGATAAGGGTAAGAGCGGAAGAAAATAAGAACATGGACAATGGAAGTGTAGCGTCAGGCGAGAGTGTGTAATATGCATAGAATGAGGGTGCGAGTGGGAAGCAGCCAAGTATGACAAAGGATAAAAAGGTGGCAAAAGCGCTTTTTAGATTTTTTGATTTTAAATTATTATCTTTGGAGTCTTCTGCGAGATAGTCAGCGCTTGCCATCGAGAAGGCGTCTGCGAGTACATT
>JANNCJ010000081.1:0-9749 GCA_031386485.1 bacterium | reverse complement strand
ACTATATCACATTTTCTTGATATAATAAAATTACCCAGTAGGTGATTCTGCTGAATCAGATAGAAATATGAACAAAACAGAAACAGAAGAAAATTATAAAGTGTCTCCAAGAGACAGGAGACTAGAAGAGATCTACGACATGACGCTCGAGAATAATGACCTACTTAGAAGCCTTCTCAAAAGAGAAAAGATACATAACTTTTTTAGAATCTTATATTGGAGCTTTATAATTATCACTGCACTTGGTTTTTATTATAAGTTTGATGATATACTTAATTATGTAATGGGGAATACAATTAAATTAATAGCACCAGGTAGTAATCTTGGAGATATAACTAAGTCATTACCAGAATTTAATAAGTTACTCGAATTGTTAAATGGTCCTACTCAATAATTTTATTTTTATAAGTTTTATGTTATAATACTTCTACGCGTTCCTACTTCGCGTCAGCTTCGAAGGACAAGAAAGCTACGAAGTACGCGGTATTATATGCCGAGATAGCTCAGTTGGTAGAGCATTTCCCTGAAGAGGAAGGGGTCCCCGGTTCGAGCCCGGGTCTCGGCACCATTTCGCCAGACACCATGAGGTACATGGCTACGCGGTGCACAGCACCAAAATAAAATATCCCTGATCAGGGATATTTTATTTTGTAATTATAAGCTTTTGACTTTAAGCTTGGTCTGTCTTGCCTTGTCTACCTTTGGCATTCTGATTATGAGTAGTCCATGCTTCTCGATAGCTTCGCTTTCTTCGATTAGAATTTCGCTCGGTAGTAGTATGGTCCTTGAGAACCTCCCCCAGAATAACTCTCTATAAAAATAATCATCATCACCGATTTGTGAGTTGTCTTCGCGGCTACCTTTGATTGTGACCATATCTCTTGTGATAGAGAGATGAAGATCTTCTGGCTTAACTCCAGCTACCATAGCCTCGACTACTATCTCATTTTTGGTCTGATAGACGTCGACTGAGAGCTCGCCCTCGTCCTCACGATTATCTTCCTCTTGGTCATCAGCCTCTATCTCATACTCATCTTCATAAGTGACTTTCTTAATCTTTGGCTTAGCAGTTTGACTTAGAGCAGATCTACGGACTGGCTTAGCGCGATCAAGCTCCTCCTCAAACATCTCCTCATCACTTTGTAATAATTCGTCATCTTCATCTTCTACTGTGATGGTACCAGCTAATTTTTGGAAGAATGACTTTTTTTCTTTAAGCATAATATTTAATATAAATTTTAATCGATTTGTATACATTTATTATACCCCAATATCGATTCTAATCTAGTGTAAATGTGCATATGTATGTGGATATCTCACTGACAACTTTTAATTTTATAGTGACTAATTCCAATTACTTATCATTAGTATCTTTTCATTTTCCAATTTGATCAAAGCCCAGATCTCCTCTGTGATGAATGGCATAAATGGATGCAGGGACTTTATATTATCTCTAAGAATCATAAGTAGTGTAGCCTGAGCGCTAAGCTTTATATTTACCCCATCCGCCTCCCCGCTCTCGCTACGAGACACCTTCCCCATAGGAAGGACAGGATCCTCGATGATTTGTATTTTCTTTTTTTCTATAATCACATCACAATAAGTCTTCCAAAAGTAGTCATACAGCTTTTCACTTGCTATGTGTAATTTGTAATTCTCTATGTCATTTGTGATTCCAGATTTCACCTCTTTCCAATCACTTATTATCTTTGCATCTTCTTCTGTTAGCTTTGTATTATATAAATTATCTAGGTCAAAGTCACCGCATTTCTCCAGCGTGAAGCGAGTAGCGTTCCAGATTTTATTGGCAAATTTTTTATATGCCTCTATCTTTTTGGGATCAAGATTCATGTCTACCCCGGGTGCATTATTAACTATGAGCCCCAT
Organism: bacterium; assembly: GCA_031386485.1. Classification (GTDB taxonomy): domain Bacteria; phylum Patescibacteriota; class Minisyncoccia; order Phycocordibacterales; family UBA5272; genus JAUPVO01. The sequence goes on along the minus strand of JANNCJ010000081.1, from coordinate 7,862 downwards.
GCGCAGCGCGTCAGTTCCATACTTTTCTGAAATCTCAAGTGGGGATATTACATTGCCTTTGCTCTTGCTCATCTTCTTGCCTTTTGCATCTAATACAAGTCCGTGTAGATATACATCTTTAAACGGGACCTGATTATGACGATAAAGACTAAACATTATCATGCGCGCTACCCAGAAGAATATAATATCAGCTGCAGTCTCCATAACTTGTGTAGGATAATACTTTTCAAAGTCACCTTCTCTTGTATTCATAAGTGTTGCATATGGCCACTGTCCAGAAGAGAACCAGGTGTCAAAAGTGTCTGTCTCTTTTGTTAATTCTCCGCCACAATTACCACACAAGGTTAATTCATCTCTCACATCTACAAATCCTGATTCGCATTTATTACAGAGCTTAGCAGGTATAGTTATACCCCAAGCAGTCTGACGTGATATATTCCAGTCTTGTATATTGCTTAGCCAATGATTAAAAATCTTCCCGTGCTGATCACTTAATATATTTACCTCACCACTCTCTACGACTTTAAGAGCGCGATCAGCCAGTGGCTTCATCTTCATAAACCATTGTGCCTTGACTTGCGGCTCTATCTCTCTTTCACATTTAAAGCACACAGAGACCTCGTGTGTGTATTCATTATCAACTTTTACAAGTAAGCCTTTCGATTCTAATTTTTCTACTATCTTATCTCTCGCATCTTTTATATTCATACCAGCAAATTCTCCTGCGATAGGGAGTAATTTACCTCGCTCGTCTATAATCTGCTCATACTCTAAATTATATTTTTTGGCTATGTCAAAGTCCACTCCTGAGTGCCATGGGGTGATAGTCATGACTCCAGATCCGAACTCTGGATCACTTGCTTCGTCTTTAATGATCGTAGCTTCTATAGGACCATTGATCCACTCGACTTTTATTTTGTCGCCGTGCTTATAATCTTTGTATCTCTCATCGTCCGGATGCATAACTACATATTTGTCTCCAAATTTCGTCTCAGGCCTCACAGTACCAATTGTAAATGGCCCATATTTAAAATAATAAAATGGATCCTTGCGACTCTGATGTAATGTCTCGAGGTTAGAGAGCGATGTCTGATGCTTTGGGCACCAGTTTACAATTCTTTTACCTCTTGATACTAGGCCATCCTTACCGAGCATTTCGAATGTGTCGTATACTGTTTTGATTATCTTCTCATCGAGAGTAAACATCTCTCGTGACCAATCGCATGAGGCACCGAGCTGCCTTACTTGACCCTCCATGAAGCTCTTGTTATGTAAAGTAAAATCCATTATCTCTTTGTATAATTCTTCGCGGCTCATGTCAAATCTTGACCTGCCTTCCTTTTCTAATATTTTCTCATACACGACTTGTGTCTCGAATCCGGCATGGTCAGCTCCAGGTAGCCAGAGCGTCCTATATCCATTCATCCTTTTGTATCTGATAAGTATGTCCTGTACTGTTACGAAGAGTGCATGACCAGCATGCAGTGAGCCGTTGGCATTAGGAGGCGGCATAATGATGGTGTATGTCTTCTCCTCACCATTCTCACCCTTAATAATATTCTCACTTATCAGATTATCTGGGTTAAAATATCCCGACTTCTCCCACACTTCATAAATATCATTCTCCACCTTGCCTGGATCATAAGGTGAAAGCAGCTTTGTAATGTCTTTATTCATAAATATAATATATCATAAAATCTCTTATTTATAAAATAAAAAAACTGCAACTCTTTCCTTTCTCAGGGAGTTGCAGGTTATGCTCGAAGTTTTGACACTTACGAGCAGGTTGATGTTTGTTTCGGGACAGGTGCCCCTTGCAACAGCGCGGCTTCAGTCGATGACGCCGTACTTGATGGCCTGGCCTTCTTGGCCGGAAGCGGAGTCCGTCGAACTTTGGTCGCAGCCCGTGGTCTTCAGGAAAAATGTCTTCATTTCGATCTCCAGTGGTTGAGGGTGCAGGTGAGTGCTTGTACCACTATCATCGTGAATGACGAGAGGGTCCTATCAAGGGTAGCCGTAAAAACTTTTCGTAAATTAAAACCTATTTTAAAAAATAAGAATCAACTACATGCAACAGATGATAGCGACAGAACAAAGCTTTCTATACTAAAGTATTTAAAAGATATAGATTATAGAATAGTCTATATATCTGTCAGCAAAAAGGATAATAAAGATAAATATTTGGAAAATTTATATTTGTTATTTATAAAACTGAAAGAAAGTAATATAGAAAAAATTTTTGTAGCAAATAGAGAAAGTAGAAAAAGAGTGAGAGAAGAAATAAGGGTAGTTGGTCGCAAAACTTGTAATGCTGAGATTATATTAACATCAACACTCGACGAGAAAGGGCTTCAGATCGCAGATTTTATATCTTGGTCAATATATCAGAAATATGAAAACATGAATGATACATATTATAAATTGCTATTTGGAAATCCTGATAAAAAGTAAAGCCCCTATAACTTTTGAAGATCTACACAGAGATCCATTATAGAGGTCTTACTTACTTATATTATTATAATACACTAGATTATAAATAAATACAAGAGGAATATTTATATTTTATTTTCGGGTGTGGATAATCATGCACCATTCGGAACATGGCAGGCCATGAACCAGTCGGTACAGGGTAGACCTTTGTAATGTGCATGTACATTATTGAAAAAGAATATTATTTATATCTCTTGCGGTATGTAAGATTCTGGCTATTCTGATCTCCTTCTTAGTATAAGTGTAGAAGATCGCATAATTAAATTTTCTAATCAGAAACATTTTAAATTTATGTGTTTGTGACAAATTTATATAATTATTATTTCCAATTTCAGGATTATTTTTTATTATCTCGAATGTGTGGTCAATTAATGAGTCAAGGTCATCTGCCACCTTAATACCGGCATTTTCCTTAAGGTACTGATATGCTTCCTCGTACTCTTGAGCTGCTTTATTTGATATTAGGATTTCCATTTATTTTTTATGTCTATTTCTAAAATAATTTGGACCAATTTCAATAAATCCAGAATTCATTCCTTCTTCAAGTAGTGTCAATAATTCCGCCTCTGCAACTTCAATTTCTTTCTCTCTGATCAGGCGTCTCACATACTCGCTCGAGGTCCCATACCTTTTATTTTTAACTTGAGTATCCACAAAATCTTTTAACTTTTCTGGTAATGATATATTCATTGTTGTCATGTATAAATTATAGCAAATTTTGTTATTTTTTGTCAAATAAATTTTTAGAGTTTATTTTACATCCTATTTATGTTATAAATAAATATAAATTTTAAATATATATGAAAAGTAAAGCAAGCGAGATTAATTATGAAGTAAAAGAATTAGAAGCGACAGTAGAGGTCATGAGTGATGAAGAGTTCGAGAGTATTTTTCAAAACTACCCAGTAGGTGATTCTGCTGAATCAAATGACAAAAAGAAAAAGCCAAGCGTACTCGGTGACAATAACTTGGGTCAGGTCCTTCCTGTGGGGAAGGTGGCAAAGCCGGAAGGGGCTGCTCCTGTACCCTTCAAACAAGTCAAAGTCAAACGCGGAATAGATGGGCTCGGACTTTTTGCACTTGAGAATATAAAGAAGGGTGAGAAGATAATCGAGTATGTGGGTAATATTTTGCTTGGTGAATTAGAAGCAGATTCTAAAACTAATATGTATCTCTTTGAAGTTAACAAGAACAAAACAATTGACGGTAGCCCGAGGTGGAATACTGCGCGCTATATTAATCACAGCTGCAAGGGTAATGCTGAGAGTGAGATTGTGAAGGGTAGAGTCTATGTGGTCGCGACAAAAGGTATCAAGGAGGACGAGGAGATCACGTACGACTACGGCGAAGAATTCTTCAAAGAGTATATCAAGCCAAAAGGCTGCCGCTGCCCCGCGGAGAAGCATAAGTATAGTAAGTAGTATTGTTAATATTACAATTAATTTTGAAGTATTTAGATGTATAATTAATCCATGATAGAAAATTTACCCTTTAAAGACAAAACAACTTTTAAGAAATTCTTGGTTGAATTTTGTAAAACAGCTTTTAAAATTTTTGTTATTTATTTTGGTGGAATAGTTATTTTTGCTCTTCTATTAGCTTCTTTAGGTCCATCGCCGCTCGCAAGTGAAGAAGAGGCTCTTTCAGCAAGACATATATTAGTGTTTATTTTCTTATTATTCTTGATATATTTAATAATTAAATATAAAATCTTAAAGACACAAGCAGATTTAGTCAAAAATAACGAGTTGCTAGATACAAAAGTAAACTCATCATCAAATAATCCAGAGGTTCAAAGTCAAAATGTTGGTCCAGAAATGCAAAGTGATAAGTTAGCAGATGTTAATAATGATATAGATCAAATAATTAATGCAGAGACTAGCACTAATGTAGCTGAGCCTCTTGTGCTAGCTGACGCAGCTAAGCAGGTGACGGTTGAGAATAAGCATTATACTGTTGACGATAAGCTAATATAAATTCTCTTTGCATTTAAATTTGGAGATGTGATATACTATAAGAGTATGCAGATAAATATAAAAAATCATAATTTTGAGCTAACTCCTGCTATAAGGGACTATGCAATGAGTAAGCTTGACACTCTTAGTAAATATTTTAAAAATGGAGATGCGACGCTAAATGCAATTATAGGTAAAACTAATAATCATCACAAACAAGGTAATCAGTATGAGGTCAAATTAGACATCAAGCGGGGTGGAGAGAATCTACATGTGCACTCAGTCAAAGAAGACGTCTATGCAAGTATAGATGAGGCGAGAGATAAGCTAGACGACGAGCTTGCTCACAATATGGATAAGAAGAGAAGCTTAATGATGCGAATAGGGAGAAGATTTAAAAATTTAATTAAAATGAATTAATATGGAAGACACAAAGTTAATAGTTATAGTAATTGGGTTATTAGTAATTGTAGGGGCTGCAGCTACTCTCATGTATTATAAAAATAATTTAAAATATAAAGATTTAGATGCTACAAATTTAAGTAAAGAGGACATGACGAAAGAAGAAGCAATGTCAAAACAAATAGCTGACGAGAATAATAAAAATACAATTAATGAAAACAATAATAAAGAAAATAATAACTTATCTAGCACCAATACTCCTAGTACTACTAACGGAGAAGCTAATAACGCTACTCAAAAAGAAGTTAAAATAAATCCCACTACGCCAGAAAGCAAAGTAGCTACGCGGGACACAGTAAAAATGAATATGATAACACTAAAAACAAGTAAGGGAGATATAGTGCTCACACTTAATAGTGAGAGAGCGCCAAAGACAGTGGAGAATTTTATTACTTTATCTAAAGCGGGATTTTATAACGGGACTAGATTCCACCGTGTGATCAAAGACTTTATGATACAAGGTGGTGATCCACTAAGTAAAGACATTAAGAACATAAGTGCTTGGGGCACTGGTGGGCCTGATTACAAATTCGCAGACGAATTCCGTCCTGATGATAATATGGTAGCAGGTGACTTAGCGATGGCTAACTCTGGCCCTAATACCAACGGCTCACAATTCTTTATCGTAACTGCGGCAGCTACACCCTGGCTTAATGGCAAGCATACTATATTTGGTAAAGTAACTTCGGGTATGGATGTGGTAAGAGTGATAGAGAATGCTAAGACAGGTATGGGAGATAGGCCGATAGAGGATATGATGGTAAATAGCGTAGTGGTGCAATAAAAGATTATTTAAGATAGCCTCTTTTAAAATCTTGCCACGAGATTTCCTTTTTACCCTCAGGAGTCACTCTTAATATAAGCTCATCATATGAGCTTATATTTTTGCTCATATTTATTTTGTTAATTTTGATTCTGACACCTTTTGATTCAACCCCTTCCGCCTTCGGCACCTTCCCCAAGGGAAGGGCTGGGTGCATGTAGAAAAAAATTCCTGGCCATGGAGTATAAGCTCTGTATTTATTTTGTATTTCTTTAATGGCATTTGTCCCCTCTCCTTGGGAGAGGGCTAGGGTGAGGCCCTGCACCTCACCCTCACTTTTATCCACAAATTTACAAAATGTCGCCAAGCTCTCATCTTGCTTAATCGTCTTCACATTACCATTCACAAAGTCTATAAGTATATCAGAAATCATTTGACCACCAAGCTGACCCGCTCTTATCTCAACAGTACCTGCTGTGTCATCATCGTCCATAATAATTTTATTTTTTATAATTATATCACCAGCATCCATCTTATATTCTAGCTTCATTATTGTAACCACTATCTCGTCAGCCCCAGTTAGTAGAGTAGACTCGATAGGTGACGGTCCGCGAAGTAGTGGCAAATCGCTAGGATGTATATTTATAAATCCGTATTTAGGTATACTTAGAATCTCCTCCGGTATTATTTTACCATAACTTGCTACTATACATATGTCGCAGTCGCTGATTAGACCCTTAAATAAATTATAACCATCAATATTATCACCTTCTATCATCTTTAATCTCTCAGGCTGTATCACTTTTATATTCTTACTCTCTCCCCAAGACTTTATCATTGGTGCCTGCAGCTCGTGATGTCTACCGACTTTACTATCAGGCTTAGTGATGATGAGGGAGATGTTAAAATTATTTTTATATAAATTATAAATAGCTGACTCAGCGAGTGGTCCTGTACCCCAGAAGGCGATTTTAAGATTTTCTTTTGTTGTCATATGTTTTTGGATGCAACCCCAACACCTGCACGCACCGCTTCCCCTTGGGAAGCACAGGCCCCAGGGTGTCCAGTCCTTCCCTTGGGGAAGGTGGCGTAGCCGGAAGGGGTTTGCATTTTACTCCAGTCTCTCTCTCCAATTAGCGTCCTCTATCATGTTAATACCATGATCGACAAAAAGTACGCCGTCAAGATGGTCAATCTCATGCTGAATTATATGTGACGTGATACCACTAGCTCCATAGATAAATTTATGCCCATCTGCGTCATAAGCCTCGACTGTGACTTTAATAGCTCTCCAAGTATCGCCATATAATCCTCGCACTGAGAGGCAGCCCTCATGCCTCAGCTCTTCCTTTCTGGAGGCATCTACAATACGAGGATTGATAAAGACTTCAGGTCTCCACTTAGCGGCAGTGGAGTAGCCTTTCTCTTTATCTATCACAAAGATCCTCTTATTTACTCCAATCTGAGGAGCTGCGAGTGCGACGCCGTCGCTATCTTGCTTAGCTGCTGCTTGCATATTTTTAATCAGACTAATTAGCTCCTCACCACCAAATTCGTTAGTTTTAATCAGATCACAATTAGCTCTAAGTACACGAGCCTCCTTCTCGTCTTCATTTTGTAGGATTTTTATCATAATAAATTCTAGAGAGTATTATAGCATTTAAGTTAGTCATTTACAAATATTATAAGTATGTTAGTCAAGAATTTTGACAGGATTAACTTCGAGATTTAAGTTTTTAAGAGACTCATAAGTCATACTTCTCACAATGCTATCATCTTCCCACTCTCCTCTTGGTATAAAGTAAATATACTTATACTTATTTCCAATCTTGTATATTATTTTTTTATATTTATTTAAAAATTCTAAGTTAATCTCGTTATTTTTATATACAAAAGTAATTATAATATAATAGGGAGGTAGATTATTTTTATTTCTTGAGCTAAGCTCTATCTCATAAAATCTTTCTGGACTCAGCTTTATTAGCTCACTAATTTCTCTTCTAGTTTCTAAATATATCTCCCCGTTACTATTTAATATGCTTTTGATATTGTTAAATTTGTAAAATAGTATCTCGTCTATCATATAATTCTTGATATAAAATAGAGAGTCAAGGGAAGTTGACTTAATAATTATAACTTCCCTTGACTCTCTATTTTATATCAAGAATTATATGATAGACGAGATACTATTT
>JANNCJ010000053.1:0-2430 GCA_031386485.1 bacterium | reverse complement strand
GAATTGCTACTTGCAAAAGAAATGGAAATGAGTGATAATGAAAGTGCTAAGAGAGTGAGAGAACATTATCAAAAATTAAAGACCAAAATACAAGATGTGATAGATAAGATTTGAGGTATCATTTTGTGATGAGAGAATACTAATACAAGACAATAGAGGATTCGGTCACCTCGCATATATTTTCGCTTCGTATTCACTCGCTGCAAACATTGCTCCTCGACCCCGTATTCTCACCCTCTATTGGCTCCAAATAGCTAACAATAAAAACAGGATATTTAATCCTGTTTTTATTGTTAGTGTGGGCAATAGAGGATTCGAACCTCTGACCTTCGCAGTGTAAATGCGCTGCTCTACCAACTGAGCTAATCGCCCTCATTGTCAATTTGTGATGAACTTTACTATATATACTAATTAAGGTATAATTACTTTACTTAATATTATATTGTTACATTATTATAATATATTTAACTACTTTATGCAAGCCAAATTAAAAAGAGGAAATCTAAATAAAAGAGACATGGCGCACAATATGCGAGGTATAGTCGAGCCTAAGAAAAAATTGGAGAAGGCTATTATCATTCCTGACGAAGAAGAGCAGATTAAGAGTGAGGTTAAGGTATATATAGAAAAAGAAGGTGCAGAGAATTTTAAAGACTATAGATTTAAAGTTCTCTTTGAGAATAATAGAGTGATGGTAATCGATAAGGAGGCTGGTATCATGGTGCATCCAGATGGGAGAAGTCTCGAGGTTGCCGTGAGTGATATAGTCTATTATAATTATGGTGATATGAAGTATGTAGGTGAGATAGATAAGCCTGGCATAGTACATCGTCTTGACCGCAACACCACGGGTTGTCTCGTACTTGCTAAGACTCAGGATGCCTTTAAAGATATGAAAGTACTTTTCCGAGAGCATAAGGTTAAGAAAGTCTACAGAGCGATAGTCGAGGGTAATGTAAGGGATGAGACTGGAGTGATTGATATGCCGATAGCGAGAGCGAGGAGTGACTTCCGCAAGAGGTCAGTTGTAGACATGTTCTCAAAAGATTTTAGAGGAGAAAAGAGAGATGCGGTGACCAAGTATAAAGTTTTAAAGAGAAGCGCAGATAAGAAGCTCACTTATATCGAGCTTTATCCTATTACTGGCCGTACTCATCAGCTACGCGTCCATCTTCGCAGCATAAGACATCCTATTATTGGTGACGATTTATATGGGTCAAATAATGGTAAAGAGTTATGCAAGAGGTCAATGTTACACGCCCATAAAATAGAATTCACACTTAGAAAAGAGTCAATCTCAGTCATTAGCCCAATACCAGACGACATGCAAATGGAGATTAACAAATACTTTAACTAAATTTAATTTAGTGCTAAAGTAATAATATGCTAAAATCTGATCAAATAGTAGAGTATAAATCAATAGAAAAAATTCTGTGCCCATATTTTGGGGAGGTAATTAATTTTAACTCCAAAGGATTAAATCATATAAAATTTACTGGGCAAGGTAAGGCGAGAGCAGAGGGAGATCAGAAAGTCAGGATCAGACATATTAAGTATGCCCCTCTAATATTATCTAATAGCCACACCTTGCAAGGTATTATGACAATGAAGAAAGATGAAAGAGTTAGAAAAGAGGGATTAACATCTTATAAAAACGTAGAAGTTTTATATTATGAATTCATTGCTGTTATAGAAAATAAAAGATTCAAAGTAATAGTAAAACAAGTAAGTGGTGGAAGTAAATTTTTTTGGAGCATAATACCGTATTGGAAAAAGCAAGTTGAGGGAAGGAAGTTGCACTCATTGAGTGTAGAAGATTATTAAGAAAAATATAAAATGCCAAGCGAAGCTTGGCATTTTATTATACCTGGTTACGGTTTAAATATGACCGTGAGAGGGCGAACCCACCCAAGTATGTATATATTATATCACGATAAAATCAAAATGCAACCTTTGCATTTTATTAGATATTATGTTAATATGTATTAAATAAAGAGAAATATATGATATCTACAATACCAAAAGAGCTAGAAGACAGAGCCAAGATTGTCTTTGGAAGCGGTGATACTGTTAAGGTTTGGAGTAAGCTAAAAGATACAGCTGGCAAAGTGCGTCTCCAGGCATTCGAAGGATTAGTGCTTGCTCGTAAGCATGGTACTGAAGTGGGGGCTACATTTACAGTGCGCAAGGTAGCGTCTGGGGTTGGCGTAGAGAGAATATTCCCACTCTACTCCTCTAATATTGATAAGATTGATATAGTAAGACATGCTAAGACTCGTAAGAGTAAACTTTATTATGTACGTGACATATAGTTATAACCTTGATGTTGGGTTGAATATTTGGGACGGTATCGCTATCTCTCATGAGTATTTAAGGTCGCGCGATTTGGCTGCTCGCGGGGTGGGATCACTCAACCATCCAACACAAAGG
>JANNCJ010000097.1:0-5743 GCA_031386485.1 bacterium | reverse complement strand
CTTTGCGGATTTGACCACGCAGCAGAGCAGCGAGGAATAAAGGGATTAAAATCAAAAAAAGAAAAAGCGGCGCCCACTTGGCGCCGCTTATACAATTCCTTCGCGCAACATCTTTGCGAGCAATGATGGTGCGTCATCATGGTTGGCCGGAGCCCTATCAACAAAAGGTATTACACCCATTTGTTTTAGAGTTCTTATGTTTTTTCTGTCTTGAGCTCGTGATAGTGCTCTGGAATCCAAGCGAGAGACCCTAACTTTAATCTCGACTTTAACGAGCAAACAAAAGCTAAAAAATTCTGACTTGCTTGCTGATTGTCGAGCGGTGTCTGATCCAGAATCATCACATAGCTTTCTCTACTTAAACCTTGAGAAAATCTAACCGTGAAGTTGTGCGGACCAGTATGTACCTCAAGAGTCTGGGCTCCGCTTTTTTTAGCAAATCTCTCAAGCATTTGAGCAAAATAGTCACTGCTTGTATATCTGTAAGCAGAAAGAACGTGCACAGTTTTCATTTGAACACTCCTTTCTGGAAGTTAAGATTTCAAATGTTCTTGACATTATAGCATTTTGTAAGCATATTTACAAATCAACTTTTTAAGGGTTCGTTTTTATGAGCCAAACAAAAAACCCCTTCGACTTATCGCTCAGGGTTTTTTGTTTATATTTTTAATAAATTTATTTTAGGACTCCATCGTAAATTCTCTAGCTCCTGTACCCGCTGGTATCAAGCGGCCGATTATAACATTCTCCTTAAGCCCCATAAGATTATCCTCTTGACCCTTAGTCGATGCCGCGATAAGTACGCGTGTAGTATTCTGGAATGATGCCGAAGATAACCATGAAGTTGTCGTGAGAGCTACATCAGATATACCCATGATAATGCTAGTGTACTCGGCTTGTATGCCATTACTATTAGCCACCACCTCATTCTGCTTCCTAAGCTCTGAGATCTCCACGACATCACCCTGGGCGAATCTAGTATCCCCGCCTTTCACTATCTTAACTCTACCCATCATCTGCTTGACTATAACCTCGATATGCTTCCTCGATATAGCGGCTCCTTGGAGCTCATACACCTTTAAGATCTCAGCGACGACATAGTCCTCAGCAGCCTCACGGCCTGCGTTCTTAAAGACTTCATCAATATCACATGATCCGTCAGTTAAGATCTGTCCTTTCTTAATCTTGTCGCCTTTCTTAACTAAGACTGTTCTCCTTGGCATTACCAAGTACTCCACCATCTTACCTTTCTTGTTACCTTTAGCTTCAACAGCCTCATCCATTAGCATAACTATATATTTCTTACCACCTTCGGCCCTGATGTCAAAGACTTCTCCATCAGCGTGAGATATAGTCGCTGGTAGCTTAGGCATACGCCTCTCGAATATCTCATCAATACGTGGAAGACCTTGAGTAATGTCAGTACCCGCTACGCCACCCGAGTGGAATGTACGCATAGTTAACTGAGTACCCGGCTCACCGATTGCTTGGGCTGCCACAATACCTACCGCCTCACCTAATCTCACCATATTGTTACGGCCCATGTCTAGTCCATAACATTTCTTACAGATACCATGTACTGTCTCGCAATACATTGGTGTATAGACTGAGACTTCTTTTATATCGCTAGCCTCTACCAAATTAGACTCGAGTGTAGTAATAAGATGATTTGCTGATAACTTAACACCATTTAGAATTATCTCTTTGGCTAACACTCTACCTCTTACTGACTTAGCGAGTGATATAGACAAGCCAAGTGTGTTACTCCTTCTAAATATCTTATAATTCTTAGTGCCACAGTCATCACTGGTGATAATAGCATCTTGCGCTACGTCTACCAAGCGACGAGTAAGATATCCAGCTTGCGCTGTCTTAAGAGCAGTGTCCGAGTTACCTTTACGAGCACCATAAGTAGTAATAAAGTACTCGATAGGTGATAAGCCCTCAATATTAGAAGATATAACCGGGAAGTCAGACTGGCCTCCTGAGTTATTAACAATAATACCTTTCATCCCGGCTAACTGTATGAGCTGAGCCATTGATCCACGCGCACCAGAAGTTATCAAGTTATTGACAGAGTTCTCTTTATTAGAGAGTCCAGCTTGCAAAACTTGCTCAATCTCTTTTCTAATTCCTTGCCAATTATCTATGGTCTTTGAATACTTTTCTCCCTCTGATAAAAGGCCGTCATTATAGTCATTCTCGATAACATTAACTTTACTCCAGCCTTTGGCTATGAGGTCCTTCTTTTCTTCTGGTACTTCTACAGCTGTAAGATTCCAAGTTGTACCTGAGACTCCAGCGTATTTAAATCCAAAATTCTTAATCTTGTCTATAATCTTTGGAGCTTCATCTACACCATAACGCCCAAAGACATCCTCCATGATCTGGTTTATTTTTTTCTTACCTACTTCATCATTGATATATGGATAGTCCGATGGGAATATGCTGTTAAATAATAATTTACCAACACTCGTCTCAAATATTTTACCTTCGAAGGCTTTATATTTATCCTTATCTGACGGCATTACTTTAATTTTGGCTCTTAAGTCCACAACATCAAAATCATAAGATGTAATGGCTTCATTAGGAGTAGGGAAATATTTACCCTCGCCCTTAAGCCCATCTACATTCTTAGTCATCCAGTAAGAGCCGAGCACCATGTCCATACGAGGATTCACTATCGAGTCACCCGAGCCTGGCTTAAGAAGATTCCTGTGTGCAGCCATCAGCTCTGCAGCTTCCTTTTGGGCTAATGGCGAAAGTGGTAAATGCACCGCCATCTGATCTCCGTCAAAGTCTGCGTTAAATGCCTCACACACAAGCGGATGTAGCTGTATAGCACGACCTTCGATAAGCCTTGGCCTAAATGCTTGTATACCGAGCCTGTGCAATGTCGGAGCACGGTTAAGTAACACATATTTATCTTTAATTACTTCTTCTAATATAGCCCAGACTTCTGGTATATTATCTTCTATTAATTTATTTGCACCTCTTATATTATAGGTGAATTCACGACTAATGAGCTTAGAAATTACAAATGGCTTGAAGAGCTCGAGAGCCATGAATTTTGGAAGTCCACATTCTTCGAGACTTAAGTCCGGTCCAACCACGATCACAGAGCGAGCTGAGTAGTCAACACGCTTACCGAGAAGATTACCACGAAGCAGTCCTGACTTACCTTTAAGATTATCTGCGAGTGACTTTAGCACTCTCTTCTGACCTGTGAGTGCGACAGCAGCATCACCGTGACGAGCTGAGTTATCGATGAGAGCGTCCACGGCTTCTTGCAATATACGCTTCTCATTTCTTAGTATTACGTCAGGAGCATCTATCTCCATTAGCTTCTTAAGTCTATTGTTTCTATTAATTACTCTTCTGTACAAATCATTGATGTCAGATGTCGCGTGACGTCCACCCTCAAGTGCCACCATAGGTCTAATGCCGGGCGGGGTTACGGGAAGTACTTTAAGTAACATCCACTCAGGTCTGATACTAGCATTTCTAAACGCTTTAACTAGTGATAATCTCTTCTCAAGTTTTTCTTTATCTGTTAATCCAGACTCAGAGAGAGTTTTCTCCAAATCCTTTTCTAAAACTTCTAAATCGATATTAACAAACACTTCATATATGGCCTCTGCGCCTATCTTAGCGTCGAAGCATGAGCCATATTTCATAGCATATCTGTGATAGACAAGCTCGTCTAAAATAACCCAAGGCTTAATGTTATTGATCTCACTCTTAGCCTCACTCATGAGAGTGTGTAGTCTGTCTCTTGTCTTATCGTCACCTGAAGACTTAATCTTAGCCTTAAACTCACTCTCAAGATTACGTAGTATCTGCTCTTTGTCATCCTGATTTACATGTGTGATAATATAACCAGCAAAATAAACCACCTTCTCGACGTCGCCTAGAGTAGATCCGAGTATCATGGCGATACGAGATGGAGTGTTACGCAAGAACCATATATGTGAGACTGGGACAGCAAGGTCAATATGACCCATACGCTCTCGTCTTACTATACTTTTACAGACTTCTACTCCACACTTCTCACAGATAATACCTTTATATCTTATCCTCTTATATTTACCACAGTAGCATTCGTAATCTTTCTCAGGACCAAATATTTTCTCGTCAAAAAGCCCATATCTCTCACTACGGCCCGTACGATAATTGATGGTCTCTGGCTTAGTGACTTCTCCATAACTCCAAGATCTTATAGACTCAGGTGAAGCAATCTTAATTTGAAGCGAATCAAAATTTGTTGTATTTATTGTTTTCATATAATTTATATTACTTTATTATTAATCATTAATAATGCCTTCACCTACTATAGAGTTACTTTCCTCTTCGTCTATCATGTGCTCACCCTTTGGTATCACATCAAGGCCAAGACCACGCAGATTGTTAAGCATCACTACGAAGCTGGCTGGACTGCCTGGCTCACCCATCTCTTCACCTTTAATAATAGCATCATAGACTGCAGAGCGGCCTTCTATATCATCGCTCTTAACTGTCAACATCTCACGCAGCGTATGAGCTGCACCGTAACCTTCGAGTGCCCAGACCTCCATTTCTCCAAATCTCTGCCCACCACCTTGTGCCTTACCTCCTAGTGGCTGCTGGGTGATGAGTGAGTATGGACCAATGGATCTCTGATGTAATTTATCTTCAACCATGTGATGCAGCTTAAGCATATACATTTGTCCTACTGCAATGGGATTTTTAAATGCTTCACCTGTGCGCCCATCATAGAGCGTCATCGTGCCTGACTTATCCATGCCAGCTGCTACAAGCTCTGCTTGTATCTCTTCGACTGTTGCCCCCTGGAATGCAGGTACTACAGCTTGATAACCTAGCTTATCTGCAGCATAACCGAGGTGCATCTCTAAGATTTGTCCCAGATTCATACGTGATGGTATACCAAGCGGAGTTAGTATAATGTCTATTGGTGTACCATCAGCTGCATATGGCATCTCCTCGATTGGAAGCACTCTTGATATTACACCTTTGTTACCATGACGGCCCGCGAGCTTGTCACCTACTGTGATATTCCTGATCTGAGCAACTTCAATATGTATTCTCTTAATTATGCCACTCTCGAGCGAGTCACCACTCTCGCGGCTAAAGACTTTGACACCAATTATTCTACCCCTCTTACCGTTGTCGAGGCGGAGCGATGAGTCCTTAACATCGCGCACCTTCTCTCCAAATATACTTCGGAGTAGTCTCTCCTCAGGAGTTAGCTCTGTCTCACCCTTTGGTGTGATCTTGCCGACAAGTATGTCTCCGGGCAATACCTCAGCTCCAATTCTTATAACTCCATCCTCATCGAGATTACGGAGCTTATTCTCAGAGACATTAGGTATGTCATGAGTAGTGACTTCAGCTCCTAGCTTAGTGTCGCGTACATTACAGATGAATTCCTCAATATGAATAGAAGAAAACTTAGAGTCTTGCACTAGTCTCTCAGAGATTATAATCGCATCTTCGTAATTATTACCATTCCATGACATGAAGGCAACGAGAGCATTCTGGCCAAGTGAGATCTGACCATCCTTAGATGTTGACGCATCTGCAAGTAACTGACCCTCAGTCACCTTGTCACCTTTACGGACAACTGGCCTGTGGTGAAATACGTTAAAGACATTAGTCTTAGCAAAATTAATAAGATCATAAGTGTCTTCTTTTTTGCCCACCTTAACCAGAATCTTCTTCGCATCTACATATGAGACAACTCCTT
>JANNCJ010000096.1:0-3657 GCA_031386485.1 bacterium | reverse complement strand
ATGAGAATATTTCCTTAATTCTGTCTCGTCCCACTCGCCCGAGTGAGCTCAGGATAATACTACAATTTATACCCCCATTTTGCAAGTACTTGACAAAATATAATAGTCATGTATAATGTATATATTAGTAATTAATTTCTAGAAATAAAATATGTCAAACCCAACACCAGCTGCAGCTACAGGAGACTCTTCAATGGGGCCACTAGGAAAGGCGATGATCTTAGCCTTCGTTGTACTCGCTCTTATCAACGGCAATATGCCAGCTAATACTCAGCTTGCACTCGCAGTAGGCGTTATAGCTTACTTCGTATTTGCAAAAGGCGGTAAGTCAGCAGCACCTAGCGCTCATTAATCAAACAAATATAAAGCGTCCTGTGCCGAATGGTACAGGACGCTTTATATTTATGTTATAATTATATTTAATTATGAGTACAGAAATTGAGAATGTAACAGGATTCTCCCCCTCTCCTTCGGAGAGGGGGCAGGGGGTGAGGCCTGTATTAGAAAATCAAATCACTATTCCAAAAGAAAATTTTAAAAATTATTTTCATCTCGCTAAGCTACTTGAGATTCCTGACTGCCCTAAGAGTCTTAATATGATCGGCAATGTAAGCTTGTTGAATGACAAAGATTATAAATTCTTATGCATCGTGGGCTCACGACGTGCTAGTACTTATGGACAAGAAGTAGTGACATTTCTCACTAAAGAATTAGCCAATCAAAAAATTATTATCGTCTCTGGTCTCGCCCTCGGTACTGACTCTAATGCGCATAAGGGAGCGCTCAGGAATAATCTCCCCACTATATCCTTCCCAGGATCTGGTCTCTCACCAGATATACTTTACCCCGCTACGAATGTTAAGCTCGCAAATGAAATTTTAGAAAAGAATGGGCTACTAGTATCCGAGTATAATTATGAAGACAAATCCCAGATATATTTCTTCCCTGCTCGTAATAGACTCATGGCGGCCATCAGTGACTTAGTATTAATTGTAGAAGCACAAGACAAAAGTGGTACCCAGATCACAGCTAGACTCGCGCTCGAATACAACAAAGAGGTAGCTATAGTACCCGGATCTATATTCTCGGCGACCTCGAGAGGTACATTAAGCTTGATGAAAGATGGCGCGCATCCTGTCACCTGTGGCTCTGATATTTTGCATTTACTTAAAATAAAAACTGATGAGTCTAAGCTTATTAATACTATACTCTGGGATAATATTTCAAAAGAAGAAAAGATAATATTAGACTTACTCTCCTCACCTCTAGACAAAGATACTCTTATAGAAAAATCTGGAATGCAAGCACACATCGCTATCACAGCTATTATTAACTTAGAATCTAAAAATTATATTATCGATAATTATGGTGAGCTTAAAAGAATAGTCTAATGTGCTATAATTCATTTATTAATTTATGCAAGACTCCAAAGACTCTCTTATTCAAAGCTTCCAAAAGTTCCCTGGCATCGGCCCTAAGCAAGCTGAGAGATTTACTTATTTCATAATGAAGCAAAATAAATCTTATATTGATAAAATACTAAGTGATATCGCGAGTGTAAGAAGTGGTAGCCGCGAATGTGAGTCCTGTTATATGTGGTACTCAGATAAGAATAATGTAGCAAATAAAAAGTGCCACATATGTAGAGATAATACTCGCGATACTAGTGTCATGCTAATAGTTGAGAAGGAGCTCGACGTCAACGCTGTCGAGAAGACTTCTGAGTACACGGGGGTCTACTTCGTCACCGGTGGCAAGCTACCCTTTCTTGTCGAGGATCCTAAGGAGTATATAAGGATAAAAGAGCTGGTAGAAATTATTAGATTAAAATTAGATAATAATAATCTCTCAGAAATTATCTTTGCGCTGCCAGCCAATGATGAGGGAGATAACCAAATGAATTATATAAGGAAAATAGTAGCCCAGATAGTCGGCATACAAGATGTTAAAGTCTCGACCCTCGCCCGCGGCGTCTCCACCGGCCTAGAGATGGAATATATTGATCACGATACATTCAAGTCAGCGTTTAGCTTTAGGAAGTAGTTTGTTTTCGCTGCGCCAAGCCGCAGCTTTATGCGTAGGTCTGGTTTTCAAAATTCATACAAAACACCTTTGGTTTGCAAAGGTGTTTTGTTGGGGGCTTGGTTTCATTTTGTATCCTGTCCTTCCCTTGGGGAAGGTGTCCGTAGGACGGAAGGGGTTGTACCTTAGATTATCTCCACTATAAATCTTGGTTGTCTGTGGCCATTCTTCTTATAATATCTAGATTTAGCTTTATACTTTACTACTAGCTTCTTCTCATCTCTGCCGATCTCTAGAAGCTTTGCCATTACATTTGCTCCTGCGATAGTCGGCATACCTACTTCTACTTTTCCTCCCTCGCTAGACATGAGTACCTCGTCAAAAGTGATAGTGTCACCCTCTTTGTATTCTCCTATTATCTTCTCGATACGAATCTTAAGCCCTGGGGTCGCGATATATTGCTTGCCACCAGTCTTAAATACTTTAAAATTATTATTCGCAGCTTCCTTGCTCGTAGTATTAGCTTTTGTCATAGTTGTAGCATTATACTATAAATTCTTATTTTTTGCAAATTAAAAGGCGGCACGTTCTGACGCCGCCTCCTGAAGGGTGGCTCGCTCCGCTCACCACCCTTAACACTCAGACTAATCGCTTAGCAAACTAATTCATTACCTCTCGCATGAGCTCATTTGACCGCGCTTCTACAAGTTCTAGATATCTTTTCGTGATCTGAATAGTCTCCTCAAGATCACTTTTCCAAACAGCACTTCTCACGTATCGCATATGAGAGATTAGCGCTCCGAAAAAATTCATGATTTTTAGCGGTAGGTCTATGGTCAATTCTTCAGAGTAGATTTTTGAACTTGGGTCATTTGCGAGACTGCGAAGTCGTTGGAGCGATCTAAAGAATGCAATCTCTGTCGCATTACTGACAGAAATTTTCCCAAGCCTTAAATCAGGCCATAGGAACTTTGCAAATTCTTGACTAAAATGAGTCCTCTGTATATCTTCACCTGGATAGACTTTAATCTGGCTCAACTCATCTTTAGCACCGATCTTGCTCCACCGCAAAAATTCGGTAAATAAGAAAGAAGCGTCCGATTGTAACAAGGTCAAATTCAATCCGCCTCCTGAGTAGTAACTGTTAGCGTTATAATGGGGAGCGTAAGTCTGCATCTCTATCTCCATATATCTGATGCCCCAGCATTCTGGGGCGGTTTAAATGTGCAAGAGCTTTATACTATACCCATACGAAATTTTTTGCAAATTAAATTTTATTACTATTTCTCACTCACCAAATTCTCCGCCACAATATTATTATCCCCTGCACCCATAGTTAATATTACATAGTCTTCGTTATAATCTTTTAAATACTCATAGACATTCTCGAATGTAACACTCACAGCATCTTTTATTTTACTCGCTAAGAGCTCACTACTCACCCCAAAGTCTTCTTCACTTCTTGCTCTATAGATAGGAAGTATATAAACTTTGTCAAAAAGTGAAAGCGCAGATACGAAGTCATCAAAGAATTTATATGTTCTCGAGTGTAGATGCGGCTGGAAGACTGCGACTATCTTTTTCCCCGCGTACTTGCTTCTAAGTCCTTCAAGAGTCGCCATTATCTCTTTTGGA
>JANNCJ010000068.1:0-3345 GCA_031386485.1 bacterium | reverse complement strand
TCTATTATTACATAGGGCAGACCCTCTTTATGTGATGGCATGATAAATATATCAAATTGAGGTAGCAGCATACCTGAGATACTAGATGGACTAAAGCACACAGTAATGTATAAACACAATAACGAATTAATTAATTTGTTAACTAACTGGAAGCCAGAAGTACAAGAATGGAATGATATAAGATTTACCTACGATAACATGGTAAATGAGACTATGAATCTTTATATTAGTATTAGTGAAAGGTAAGGTATAATTATTTCTTTTTTAATGACCAGTAATAACCGAGGGGTATTCTATTATTTAACTCATCATACTTTTTAAAATTAAGTAATAATTTATCTAAGCTGATACAAACATTTTTTAAAACAAATCTTAAATGCTTTGTAGGTACCCAGCCACCCACTGTCTGAAATATTAGTGAGAATAGTCCGTAGCCCATTACCTTTATCTCTTCAACTTCAAATGAATACTTGCTCGCTAATTTGACTATAGTGCTTTTAGTATATCTAAAGTAATCGTCCGGTGATCCGTGCACATGATGCATAAATGGCGTAGTGCTGACAAATCTACCACCCACCTTCAGCACCCTATTACTCTCAGAGAATACATTCTCAAATCCAAATATATGCTCAAGCACATTCATGCTGATGATATGATCATATGTCTCATCACCTAATGGGAATCTCTCTTGTATGTCAAAGCTTAGATCTTCTCCCGGATGCATATCACCATAATTAACTACGACGAATTCGTGATTACCCTTTATATAGCTTTGATACCCACTTAATCTGTTGCCTCCGAGGTCTAATATCTTACCATCAAGATATAAGTCGCTAAGCATCTCATGCTCCAAGTCTCTAATTATGGATGTATTTTTCATCACATTATTATAACATATTTTTAACAGGTCATATTTATGTTATAATCTTAACATGAATAATATAAAACTAATGAGTTACTGGCTCAAGGGGCAAAATCCGATTTATGAAGTATATTTAAAAGGTAAAAAAGTTATAGATTTCGGCTGTGGTCCGACTTCTATAGTGCTAAAAGATAAAGAGAATTTTGCTGGCTTTGATCTCAATCCACGAGTGGTCATGGGCTTACAAGACAAAGGTTATAATGTGAAGCTAGGCAGAGTAGAAAAGGTACCTTTTGAAGATGCTCTCTTTGACACTGTGCACTGCTCCAATGTGATAGAGCATCTCGAGGTAGATATAGCATATCAGATGGTTAAAGAAATGGCTAGAGTCACGAAGACAGGGGGTAAAATACTAATAATCACTCCCATGCCGAGTACAGTCTGGAATACCTTTGGTCATGTTAAGCCCTATACTCCAATGAGTATAAAGAAATTATTAAGAAAAGAAAGCTATGAGGCCTTTGACACGCTCGACAATTTAAAATATGAATATACATTCTACTATGGTATCTGGGGAGGCAATAAAGCTACATTTCTAATCAGCACATTACTCTCGCTCATCTCACCCTCATTTGCCGGATCACACCTCACAATACTTACAAAAGTTTAGCTTTTATTTGTCTCTTTACCAAGTAGCATATAAATAGTAAGCACCCCGACGCCAGAAGCTATAGTGCGTCCAATAATAGCACCCATTAGTCCACCAAAATATATACCAACTATTACTGAAAGTAGCGCAATAAGTCCATTAAAAACTTCGTAAATATATAAAGATTTATTTACATTCTTCGCCTGCAATAATGTATAAGGTAGTATAGATAAGACAGAGTATATGGACAAGCTGTATATCATCGCGTATTTATAATATTCATAATACTGTGGTAATAGATATTTATAAATATAAGGGGTAAGGTAAAGGGTAAGTATTAAAATAATAGTTGAAATCAAAAATAATGGCCACATCTTCGCCTTCAGTCTGACGCTCATCACCCCCATATCCGCCTTTACAAATTTGGGATACGATATCGCCCCTATAGACTTAATCACACCTCTGATCCTGTCTATAACAACAGTGGAGAATGCATAAATAGCCAAGTCTCTCGGCCCAAGTAGCTGAAATAGTATAACTTTATCCAAATTAAAAGCTGTTAAGGTAAAAAGGTTAAGCATAGATTGATTATTCACGTATTTATCATAGCGGCCCAGTATGGCTGGAGCTAAATTCCTGAGCTTCAGAGAGGAATAGCTATATTTATAAAATAAATATAAAGTAATAAGCAACTGACTACCTAATATAATTATAATCATAACATATATACTATCCAAAAAATAAAAGGCCACGAATGAGATAATTGAGACTATGATATTGGTGCATACTGTCAAGTTCGAAGCTAATTTAAAATTCTCTTTACCGCTCAGTGAGTACTTGTATATAAGAAAGCTATTTGTAAATGTAGTGAATGTAGTAGCCAATATTATAGATAAGCCATATATAGAATTAAATTTATAAATATAATAACCACCTACCAATAGAGATACGAGTATCGGTATAAAGTTATATCTTAAGCTCTTATTTAGAGCATACTTCATAATGCCATCATTGCCAAGCGCTACTTCTCTAGAGACTCCGTACATCATGCCAGTAATAGTAAATGATGATATTATGGCCGCTAACGATAATATATATTTGTATTCACCTGCGAGAGTAGGAGATAAATAATTAGCCATAGCATATAGTACAACTAGACCGAGAACTGACCCTATTAACTGCTCACCTCCAACATAGAAGAAATTTTTAATTATATAATTTAAATTTAAATTATACTTCTCACTTTTTTTATTTAAAAAATTACTTAAAAATTGCATATTTGCCTTCATAACCTTCTAGCTCTTTAAGTCTTTTTTCGTCATACTTAAAGTCTTGTTTTACTTTAGCTATAATATAAAAATGAGGATTAATGGGGGTTAGCAAGTAAGTTAAAAATCTATTCTTAAAATAAAAACTCCTACTTTGTACAATTTCCCAGCCAGCAAACTCTACAGTTTTCTCTAAAGTTATTTTATTAAAAAAGTTAATGTGAGCACTCGCTAGTGAGCCTCTAAATCTTTTAAATCTAAGAAGAAAACTGAAGACTGGGATGCAAGGCACTCCTAGAATAAGTAGGCCATCATCATTAAGTTTATTTTTAATTTTTTGTAAAAAGTAATGAGGGGCGTATAGATGCTCAAATATATTATTTGCAAATATAATATCAAACTTCTCATCTATATCATAATTTTCTTCTAGATTACCTATTCTAATATCTAATCCTGCACCCTTTCCGAATTCTTCTTCTTCCTTATTTACAGTTAGCCCTACGCTACCCTTACCGAATTTGCAAAGATACTCACCATAAGAGCAGCCAATATCTAAGACTCGCTTA
>JANNCJ010000045.1:0-8910 GCA_031386485.1 bacterium | reverse complement strand
AAGTATGACAGAATGCTCACTTTATGACACCTACTTTAGGTGTCATTTTGTGTGAGAGTGAGTAAGGGTTAGAGGTATCATTCTGTGTGGGAGAAGGCTCTTATTTTATTTCAGGCTAGATTCGTGCTATAATACTCTTACAAGCCATCATAGCTCAGTTGGTAGAGCACGTCATTGGTAATGACGAGGTCGGCGGTTCAATCCCGCCTGTTGGCTCAAGATAAGTCGTAAGTAGTAAATAAAATAGAAATTAGAAGATGCAAATGCGAATCATTCGCATTTACTAATTCAAGTGATATTTGAGTTATCCACATGACTAAATATAATAATCACTTGCAAAGAAATTTTAACATGTGATAATTGTAAGTAGAGAGTGATAATGATCATGGTCAATCAATCACACACTCTCATAAGTTTTAAATCTATATAATTACTATGGCAGCAGCAAAAAAAACAGCTAAAAAAGTAGCTAAAAAAGCTCCAGCAAAAAAGGTAGCCAAGAAAGCAGTCAAAAAAGCTGTTAAAAAGGTAGCCAAGAAAGCTGTGAAGAAAGTAGCTAAAAGAAAATAGCTAAAAAACAAAATTGCCCTTCGGGGCAATTTTGTTTATAAGCTATAAAAAGTATTGTAATTCTGAGTTATAATATGTATAAGAATATGTTTAATCTATTTGATAACAAAATAAGAGAAAGTATTGGAGTGGATATTGGTGACTATAGCATTAAGATGGTAGCAATATCTAATAATCAAAATAGGCTTGTACTTAATAATTATGCCGAGGTACTACTCTCGGCTTATGCAGCTAAGAGTAAGGGTGAAATTGTTAAGCTAGGCGATCAGCAATTAAAGCAAGCTTTTGAAGACTGCTATATGGCACTTAAGTCAGAGGCTAAAAATATTGTCATATCATTACAAATGTCAAAATGCAAAATTATCTATTTTAAAGTACCAGTGAGCGTCCGAGAAATATTAGATAATATAGTAGGGATTGAGACAAAAAAATATTATAATATTTCACTTTCGGACTTTACTTTAACTTATAACATAATTGAAGAAGATGCGGATTATTTGGGCATATCAGTGCTAGCTGTTAATAATACAGAAGTAAATAGACTTAAGTACTTGCTTAGTGGGTATCAGAATATAAACTATAGATTTGAGCCAAGTCTATTTGGATTACTTCGCAACATTGATGTTGTCAGTAGCACAGGATTTGATATTGCTATTGACTTAGGCGCCAGTCTGACAAGTATTGCATATATTGTTAATGGTAAAATATATGGTACTGATATAATTGGACAGGGTACAAATGTAGCAATAGTAAAAATAAAAGAATCTCTGCTCATTTCGAGAGAAGAGGCTAATGATATTTATTATAAACTTAGCATATTAGACGATAAGAATTTCTCAAGCGAAATTGTAAACAGAACTTTTGTTCACATCGTTGAAGAGGTTATGCACATGATAAATAATTTTGGCATCAAATATAATTTAAAGTGTAGTAATATATATATAAGTGGTGGTGGTGCTAAAGTTATAGATGTGGAGTCATTTTTTAAAAATGAATTCGCACCTTATCAGGTAAACATGATAAGATCTTTTGACAGGCTTTATATTACAGAAGTCCTGAGAAATGAATTAAATAAAAGCTCACCATCATTTAATAATTCGGTAGGTCTCGCACTCGCTAACATAATATAGTATGCCTCCATTACGCAATCTCTCATTCACCAATAACTCTAAAATAGCAGAGGAAGTAACACCAAATGATCCGATTAAAAATCTACTTTTAGCTGTTATTATAACGCTTGGTACCGTCTCAGTGCTACTTTTTGCTGGGATTTTTTATTTTGAAACACAAAATAAACAGTTAGTTCTAAATGCTAAAAAAATTGAAAGTGAGTTAAGTGTGCAGCCCTTAGTGCCGATGCTTGATCTCTATTATGACATCAAGTCTATTAATGAGATACTCGCTAATCACGATAGTGTCAGATTTTATCTTGAGCTTATATCAGACTCTGTAGCTAACGAAGTCTATTATAAAGATTTTAGTTATGTTAGAAAAGATGAGAAGTCTGCACGTATAATTTTGTCTGCCGTCGGGCGTGATTTCTCTTCTGTAGTATTGCAGGTAGACAGCTTTAAGAGAGATAAGTATAAAGATATAATTTCTAAAGTAGAAGTTTCTGGCATCACAAAAGATAAGGACAATGTTACATTCGCAGTTAATTTGGACGTCAGAGCTGATATTGACTTTATAAATACTCAATTCGTGGATAAGAATTATGTTAACGCTGCCGAGTCCTCTACTCTTAATAATGCTGATAACTCAAATAATAATACTCTGGTCGAAGAGTAAAATATTAATTTAAATTTATGAATAAAACTCAACTTAACATTGCCTTACTAATAGTAGCTATATTTATATTTTATGTACTTACTCTGCCATTATATAATGGCACCGGGTATAATCCTCTTAAGCTAAATAACCTAGTTAATGAGTATTCTAAAGCAAAGGATTTAGATAAAAAGTATCAAGAAGCAATCTCGCTTAAGAACTCAGGAGAAGAGAATGTTAAAGGATATAACAATGTGACAGAAGACAATCGCAATCAAATCGGTATTGCTGTACCAAGAGATAAAAATCTACCTAAAAATTTAAATGATCTTGATAAACTAAGTGCAAAGTATAATCTAGAAGCGACCGGTTTTAATTATTCAAAAGATACTAACAATAAGAATAATCGACTTAATAATTATAATATTTCTTTTTCACTTTCTGGTGATTATAAAGATTTTTTAGACTTTCTGACCGCTATAGACAAAAGCATAGAGTTATATAATATCAAAAGTCTAACTGTCGCTAACACAGAAAGTGATATTGGCACTAATAAATTTAATTATAAAATCCAATTAGAAACCTTCGAGAAAAAATAAAAATATGAATTCAGAAAATAAATTTAAAATATTATCAATATCAGTCGCAATTACTATGTCATTAGTCTTTTCTTATGGTATATATGATTTCTTTTTTGTAGAGAGAACAGTAAAAGCTGATGATATAGTTAGTGGTAAAACTTTTGAAACTGTATCCTTGCTCCAAAAGGAACGTATTAATTTTATAAACATAAAAGAAGCCTTAGACAGTACATTTGGTAGACTCAATAATATTGGCACCACCATTAATCCAGTTAAATACAATGGCAGATACAATCCTTTTTCTAGCATAGAATAGAAAATAGATGTATGATTTTATTAAACGAATTAGTCAAGAGGAATATCATTAACGCATTAGAATCTAGGGATATTCTGATGTCTCTAGAAAATTCAGAATTCGTAGATATTGATGATGCGCTTAAGAAGTATTCGGTGTCAAGCGAAGATATAGCTATAATTAGAAGTGAGTTATTTTCTTTACCTGTATACGAAAAGTCTTTGACAGTTGAAGATAAACATAATTATATATCAGTCGACGATTTAAGAAAATTGTCTATACTACCAATATCTTTTGAAGACAATACATTAATTATAGGCGTAGTAGATCCTGAAAATACAGAAGCCTTAGAAACAATAGAAAATGTCGCTAGTAAAAATAAAATCAAATATACATTAACAATATTGCCCAAAGACAAATTCTTAGAAGGTATAGAAAAGTATTTCGCGTCAATAGCTCCCGTAGAGAATAAGTTAATAGTGAGTGCTAATGATCCTGGCCTTGTGCTTAAGGATGTTAATCGGCCTACAGCTAATATTGATAAGCAAATGGTCGAGGATATATCAGATGCTGGAGGCAAGCTTTCAGATAACATAGAAGATGAATCAGTAGATGATATCGTTAATAATTTACTTTATAACGCGATAAATGGTAATGCTAGTGA
This sequence comes from bacterium, assembly GCA_031386485.1. Taxonomy (GTDB): domain Bacteria; phylum Patescibacteriota; class Minisyncoccia; order Phycocordibacterales; family UBA5272; genus JAUPVO01. Next base: position 5,033 of record JANNCJ010000045.1, on the reverse strand, counting down.
TATACATGTTGAGCATGTAGGCGAAAGGATACGTGTTAGATTTAGAGTTGACGGCTCACTCTCCGAAGTGCTGACCTTGCCGTCTAATATGCATGCGGCCTTAACGGCTAGGATCAAAATATTATGTAATATGAAGCTCGACGAGAAAAGGAAGCCTCAAGATGGTCGCTTCTCTATCAGAATTGACAATCATAAAGTTGACTTTCGTGTCTCAAGCATGCCTGGATATTATGGTGAGAAGATCGTTATGCGTATTTTAGATAGTTATAGAGGAGTCAAGAAACTGGAAGATATAGGATTTAGTATTAAGCATTTAGACCAGATACGTAAAGCTCTGCAAAGGCCTTACGGCATGATACTTATTAGTGGCCCTACAGGTAGTGGTAAGACTACGACACTTTACTCTATGATTAATGAGATTGATAGACAAACTCGTAATGTGGTATCGCTTGAGGACCCGATAGAGTATAATGTGCCAAGCATGAATCAGTCGCAGATATTCCCTGAGATAGGCTATACATTTGCAAATGGATTGCGCTCTATACTTCGTCAAGATCCGGACGTAATCATGGTAGGTGAGATACGTGATAGTGAGACAGCTCAGCTCGCAGTACAAGCAGCACTCACAGGACATTTGGTATTTTCTACGATACACACTAACAATAGTGTAGGTGTAATAACGAGACTCATCGATATGGGCGTAGATCCATTTTTGATAGCTCCAACACTTTGCCTCTCTATAGCACAGAGACTGGTACCGCAGATATATCCTAAATGCGAATCTAAAATTGAAATGACTGAGGGTATAAAAGCGATGATAGCTAAAGCTTTTGATGATTTACCAGCAGAATATAAAGAGGCACTAGATATAACGCGGCCATTATATGAAGCACTCCCAAGCAGTGAGGCACCATCAGGTACCAAAGGTCGTATGCCGGTGCTTGAGATTTTAGATATAGATAACGAGGTGCAGCAGGCTATAATAAATAAAAAGAGTGAAGAAGAGATCTGGTCGCTGGCGAGGAAGAAAGGAATGTTGACTATGAGAGAAGATGCTATACTCAAGTCTATGAATGGTAAAGTCCCATTTGTGGAAATCAATGGATTATAATTTACTATTTAAGGTATAATTAAATTAATATGGAAGCAACTTATACTACCAAAGAATTACTTAATTTATTAATAATAACTCTAGTCAAAGAGGGTGGCTCTGATATACATCTTATGGTGGGGCTGCCACCTGCAGTGCGTATACATGGGGAGATTATATCGATAGTAAAACTTCCTGCCATAAAAGAAGGGGAGACAATCGAAATTTTAAAGGAATTAATCGATGATGTACAATATGCTAAATTCATCAATAAGCTTCAAATTGACTTTTCTTATACGCATGCTAAGGAGTACAGATTAAGAGGTCACGCCTTTTATGAGAAGGGTCTAGTCTGTGTCGTACTGCGCCTCATTCCTAAAGTTCGATCAGTAGTAGACCTCAACTTACCAAAGATACTCGAAGAGATAGCCCTCTACAAGCAAGGATTCTTCTTGGTGACTGGCCCGGTAGGCCAAGGTAAGTCGACCACGCTTGCGAGTATGATCGATTATATTAATCAGAATGAGAAGAGAGTAATCACAACCATAGAGGATCCGGTAGAGTATATACATATTTCTCATAAGAGCTATGTGACTCAGAGAGAGATTGGATTTGATACTATTTCTTTTACTGATGCTCTCTCTGCGTCACTTAGGCAAGATTGTGATGTTATACTTATAGGCGAGATGCGAGATGCTGATGCAATTAAAACTGCAGTTACAGCAGCTGAGACTGGTCACTTAGTTATCTCGACACTGCACACTAACTCTGCCTCGCAGACTATAGACAGGATCATAGACTCCTTCCCGTCCGAGCAACAGAATCAGATTAGATCACAATTAGCTGCCTCACTCATTGGTATATTCTCACAGAGATTGATACCAAAGATTGGTGGTGGACTTTTCCCCGTGTATGAGTTAATGCTTAATAATAACGCGGTACAAAATTTGATTAGAGAAAAGCGTACCTATGAGATTGATAATATAATCAACACAAACTCTGTGGCTGGTATGATCAGTTTTGACAAATGCTTAGCCGAAGCAGTGCTACGAGGTGATATTGCACTTGACACAGCGATGAAATCTGCTAAGGACACCAAAACTTTAGAACAGTTAATATAATATGAAGTATAAATATAAAATATTTGGCCAAGATACTAAGCTCCACGAAGGATATATTGATGATGTCAGCCGCGACAATGTAATAGCCAAGCTGCAAGCGGGTGGTAATATTATAATTGATGTCGAGGAGACCCTTATCTCTGATAGCTACACTGTACTTGATAAATTTAAAAAGAAAATATCACAAAAGGACTTAGTGTTAACTACTAGACAGCTCTCGACTCTTATTGGCGGTGGAGTGCAAATATTAAGAGCTGTGAGGCTACTATCAAGTGAAGCGACCTCTATAGGGCTTGGAGAGAGATTTAAAGTGATCGGTGACGATCTCCAGTCGGGCATGCAAGTCTATAAGGCACTCTCGAGGCACGGAGATATATTTGATTCCTTTTATATATCTATGGTGCATAGCGGTGAGGAGACAGGCAAGCTAAAAGAATCTTTTGAATATCTAGCTAATTATATTGAGCGTAATTATGAATTAGTGCAGAAGACTAAGAAAGCACTTACCTATCCGATTTTTGTTATTATCACATTCTTTGTAGTGATGATAGTTATGTCACTCTTTGTACTTCCAAAATTAGTCAGCCTTATCATCGAGCAGGGTCAAGAGCTGCCATGGTTTACCGCTGTGATGATAGACACTTCTAACTTTGTTAAAGATTATTATTATCTTATTTTGCCCGGACTAGCAGGCCTAGCATATTACTTTATACAATTTGGCAAGACTCCAGCAAATAAGGCCTACTATGATAGTGTTAAGCTTAAGATGCCGCTTATTGGTGGTCTATATAATAAGTTATATCTCTCTAGATTTGCAGACAATATAGATACTATGATATCCTCCGGTGTGCCAATAGTGCAGGCCTTGCAGATCACCGCTGAGGTAGTAGATAATTATGTATACAAGAAAATGTTTGAGCGTGTGGCTGAGAAAGTTAAGCAAGGTGTCTCCCTTTCGCGTGCACTTTCGGAGGAGCCGACTATACCTAATATCATGGTGCAAATGTCGAGAATAGGAGAAGAGACAGGGGAGCTGGGGTACATGCTAAAAAATGTAGCGACATTCTATAAGAGAGAGCTCGAGCGTACTATAGAGTCTACCATAGCCCTCGTGGAGCCTATCATGATAGTCGCGCTCGGTGGTGGTGTTGGCTTACTCATGGCGTCTGTCTTACTCCCAATGTATAATATCGCGAGCTCTATACAATAAAATAATGTAAAGTAACTATTGAATTTAGTTTACAAAGTAGTATAATGTGTGTATGAAAGTAACAGTAAAAAAAGTAACAAAAAATATAGCCAGCAAGAAAATTGTGAACAAAGAAGAGTCAAGATTTAACGAAGCTGATAAATCTGTAATTAAAAATATTATGGTTGGTGTTCTCAAACAAGAGAGAGCTAACACTCAAGACTTGTTCAAACAAGAAAGAGCTTATTCTGACAAGAAGTTTAAAGACGAGAGAGCTCACTCAGATAATAATTTTAAAGTAGAAAGAAAGCAAGCGGAAAGAGATATTGAAAGTTTGGCAGTCATGGTTTTAAATGCTATACGTGCAGATGGAGAGCAAACTAGAAAAGAGGCCGACGATAGATTTTTAGCTATGGTCGAGCATAAAGACGACAATGCTAAAATCTATAAAGATATAAATAGTGATATTTATTCTAAAATAAAATTAACAAATATACGAGTAGATAGTCTAGACTTGAGAGTTTCTGAGCTTGAGAATGCGTAAGAATAGAATTTTCTTGCCTTGCATTGTATTTTTAAAAATCTAAATAAAAGATGATTTGCGCCGTGCACTTCCTAGCTTTAGAGTAGAATGTGGATAACTCATATTTTACTCACTTTTAAAGTGTATAATTAATGTATACAATAAAATAATAGCAATATTATTTAAAGTATAAATATATATTTAATATGATAAAATTACAAAACAAATTAAAAGGATTTACATTACTCGAGCTCGTTATCGTGATCGCGATCATAGGTATACTAGCAGTTATAGTACTTCCAAACTTTATTCAAGCACTAGCTAAAGCTCGTGACGCTAAGAAAATGACAGAGCTTCGTGGAGTCCAGACATTCTTGACGACTACTGGTATAGATACAAGTCTAAGATACCCGATGAATCAAGCTGCATTATTAGAATGGTTTGCTGGGACTAGGAACAGAGTTCCTCAAGGACTAACTGGTGCAGCACCAGCATATAATTATGCAGGCATAGGTTGTAATGCTGATGTGGTTGTGACAGTTGGAGGAGTACAGTATGGAAACGGAATAGCGGTAGCGAATAGAACTCAGACATGTAATTCATATCAATTATGGACAGAGCTAGAAGCAGATAATGCAGCGCTACGTCTCGATGCAGATCTCGTAGGTATAGCATCTGGAGCAGCATGTAATGCAGCAACTGGTACTTGTATCCCAATAGGAGATATTGTTGCAGGCCTAGCTACTTTGGCAGCTCAAGCGGGAGTAGCTAATAATCTTACTCAAACTAACACTGGTGGAGGCGCAATGGAAACTTGTACGGTTGCAGCTGCAGCTGACTGTATATTTGACCTAGTACCGTAGTCATATAATAATGATAAGGGGATAGGTTAGATTATTACAAAAACACCTCGCATTATGTGCGGGGTGTTTTGTATACTTAGTCTTTATTATTTACTCGTTGCTTATCTCAATAATGTGTACAACTCATATTTTACTCACTTTTAAAGTGTATAATTAATGTATACAATAAAATAATAGCAATATTATTTAAAGTATAAATATATATTTAATATGATAAAATTACAAAACAAATTAAAAGGATTTACAT
>JANNCJ010000034.1:0-2912 GCA_031386485.1 bacterium | reverse complement strand
TTAACTAATAGTAATGCCTCTAACTTTATTCTATCTTCTAAAGTAAAGTGAGACCTTTTCTTTATCTTTTCTTCCATAAATTTAAATTTTTGTTTTTAATTCCTACATTATACTATGTTCGTATTGAGAAGGGAGGGGAAGGCGATTTTGCCAGGATGTGGTGAGGAACACAAGATGAGACGTAATGAGATTATAAAAGCGGCGATTGCCGCTTGCATCTTCTGGGCTGCAGCCATCATTCTCTTCAACTGGTCTGCAACTTGGTTTAAGTGCTGAGGCTTACCAATGAGACGCGAACTGAAACATTTGCTGGGCCTACGTGTCGAATACCGTTGCAAAGGAAAAAGAATTAGATGGAAGATCTCTAAAGCATATAGCCCAGGTGAAAGCCTGATAATACTCAAAGGGCGTGACAGGCATTTATCTCTGTCAAATACCCACGCCTTCTCATCAACACTAAAGAAAGGATACTTAGAAGGATGGGACACAAAGTTCGAAGGTGTGGTGACATCAAGCATAAGACTAAAGCATGCGCCGAGATCAAAAAAGTAAGTAGCACACAAACCAAAACGCGGCGGGAGGCCGCGTTTTATTTATGTTTTTGTTTATATCAAAACTCGTCAGTCTATTATATCTCATTTATAGCATCAAAACCTTTGTAAGAACCCACAATAGAGAGGCCTATGACTTTTTTGGCTACTCCTTGATTTTTCATTTTTACTGCTATCTCATGTAGAGTTGCTCCAGACCCTACCGCATCATCTATAACGAGAACATTTTTATACACGCCTTTATTTTCTACAAGCATAGAGCTCTTCGCATTTTCTATTCTATCTCTTATCTTACTCAAAGTCTTTTGAGGCACAGTCACGTCACTTTTGATTTTATATATTTCGACTTTTGGTAGGCTGAGGTCTAGCATTATCTCTATTTGCTTCATTATTTGTATATCTCTTTTTATTGTAGGAGGCACAAATGACACAGCATCGATTTTGTACTTTTCAGTTATCTGAACTATCTTTGGCTTAATACCTTCTATCACTTCTCGCATCAGCTTTATATCACCAGATATCTTAGCAGCTCCGACTAGCTGACCTAGCTTTGTCTTGCCATACTTTTCGAGTGCGTAAAAGTCTATATACAAAAGCTTATCTAGCTCATCGTCCTCAAATGTCTCTCTAATTTTAAAGCTAGCATTGATATATCCATCCTTTTTATATGCATTATATCTGCTCAGAATCGCTATGTATTCTTGTGAGGATTTTTGCACATCCATTTTCCTCTCGTTGCAGAATTTTACAAAGCCCACAGCCCCATCCAATCTATTTCCTGATGAATCTATATATAGATAATTTTCCTCTATAACTTTCTTTACTTTACTGTCTAGCACCGCCTCTACAGACTTCTCTTCCCCAGCAACAATGTAAAAAGTTTTAGGAGCTGATCCTAACTTTTTTATCTCTCCTTGGAGCATGAGAGAGTTCAAATGGTTAATGATGCTTTGCTTTGATATTTGTAGCTCATTTACAAGGTCTCTGATAGTCGCATTACCTTTATCTTTTATATAATCTAATACTTTCTTTTTTGTATCTGACATATAGCTATTATATACCCTTTACCATTGACTGTCAATGGTAAAGGGTAAAGCTTTTTATCTTCTTACTTCGTCGAATCCCAAATGAAGTCAAAGTATTTCTGATAATTCTTAGCGAGCTGAGGATTAATGATCTCTACGATGAAGTATGGCTCAGCAAAAGACTTGATGGCAATCCTATCTTCTAATATCTCAATACTATTAGTATCGTTGGCGACTAGCTCTGACTCTTTTGCCTCAATATAACCTTGAGACGACTTAATGTACTCTAAATCTTTCTTATCCAGATTTTTAGCTAGTATTTTTGATCTTATCTTTTTAAAATTAGACACTTTTTGTATTCTTTCTCCGATCTCTTCAGCCATTATGTCATGAAACTTTGGTGAGATACCCAGTAAGCGCACCATATCACCACTTTTAATTCTCTGATACGTGTTTCTCGTGTGAGCCAAGAACTCACTTTGCCCCTCATGAACAATGATCTTCTGCATCTCTGGAATCGTCTTTAATTTTGAAATATATTTGACTAATTTCTTTGACTTCTCAACTCTGTCTTCTTGATCTCTAATTAACTTTTCTGGGTCAGTAAGCTTATAGACATGCACTCCATCTTCTTTCGAAACTGCAATGAGAGATAATTTGGTTAGCTCTTCAAGGCAATTGTAAATTATATTTCTATGGAATCCTGTTGCCTTTATGATTTCTCCTGCTTTAGCCTTTTCTACTTTAGCTAGCTCAAGATATATAGTAGCCTGATTATATGTTAAGCCGAGCTCTCTCAGTTTTTTGTTTACCTCTGTCATATAAATTGTGATTTATAATTTTATTATATCTAAAATATGCTGTAATCATAGCACATATATAATGTTATCACAAATGTGATAGCAAGTCACAAATAAATAATATATTATTATCTTGTGCCAATCGGGCGAATAATAGGAGCTATTGTGTTACAAGAAGTCAAACAAAGTGTGCAATTCTTTGTAGAGCTGTGTAAGTGCGAACTAGAAGTAGTAAGTAAGGACACTGAAGATCTTGAAGAATATGGTATCGTGGGCCAGGGATATAGACCCACAGCAATATTAGAAGAGGGGGTTACTTCATTTTTGTTTTAAAGATAAAACGTACTGGTTCAAGAGACTTAGATTAAAGCGGGCGTATTTATGTGTGCAGATAGGTCAAGTCTGGGATGGTCCCGTTTATGACAGATACTGGGAAACTATTAAGTGTGAGGAGATACACTAGAGATCGACATCAACAATAAAACACAAAAACGCGGAGGGAGGCCGCGTTTTATTTATTGAGATAGAGAAGTGGA